>JAFSXQ010000077.1 GCA_017444005.1 Bacteroidaceae bacterium
CTGCTGTAGGTTCCGATAGGAAATCGCATGAATGCTGCAAACAAAAAAGGGTGTGCCGCGTGGCACACCCTAAATAAGACGTAAGGGAAAAGTCCTTAGAACGAGAAAAAGAAGAAGCGGAGAGCGGCAGCCACATAAACGCCCTTGCCCGAGAAACTGCCTATGCGGTTGCTCTTGCTGTCGTAGAAGTCGTTGCCGTTGATGCTGCCGAGTTTGCTGCCCACCGACGAGTCAATGGTTCCCGACGACTGCAGTTGTCCTACTTTCTCGTTAGCCGTTCCCTTGCACACGTTGCCCGTGTCGGTGATGTAGCCCAGACGATGGTTCAGGGCATCGTAAACCTCGGTATTGCTTCCGTTCACTTTCACCAGGCCGATTTGCGAGCCGAGTTTGTTCAGCACCTTGCCGTCGGCGGTGATGGAGCCGAGTTTGTTGCCTGCCAAGTCCTGGAAGGAGCCTGCCGTGACGTTCTTCAGTTTCTCCTTGAAGGCTGCTGCGGCCTGGGCCTGGCGCTGCTGACGGCTCTCGTAGTTCTTCTTCAGCGTCTCCATCTTACCGCTGCCGGCAAGTTCCGACAGGAAGAAGAAGGCGACGAGTTCGCGAGGCTCGTTCTTGCCGAAGGTTCCCATCTTGCTGCCGTAGCAGGTGAAGTCGTAGGTCGTCACCCGGCCGATGCTCGTCGTGCCGTCCAGCGACAGGGTGCCACGTTCGTTGATGATGCTCACCTTTCCGATGCCGGGGACATCGACGCAGTCTTTCGAGATGGTGCCCTTGAGCGTTCCATCGATATCGCGGACCTCACCCGTAGTTTCGTCGTAGGTGTAGGTGACGGGCTGTCCGGCATGGTCGCCCGCCTCGTACTTGCGTTCTGTAAACTTGAACTGTTTGGTGCCGTGGTTGTAACTGGCCAACTGCCAGGTTTCGCCATAGATGGACGTCTCCGAAGCAGAGGCGGTTTGCGAGGCGCCCGAGGTCGGGGCTGTGGTGGTGGAGGTGGCGGCGGGGGCTGTGGTGGTGGTAGTACTCGTCCCGGTGTTCACCTTGACATCAACGTCGCCAACAGTCTTCACGGTCGTCTTTGCCGCGGTCTTGATTTTCTTGCCGAGGCCGCCCAACTGAGCATGGGACGTGGCAGGAATCGCAAGAGCGAAGAACAGCGCTACGGCCCAACGAAGGTTTTGATTTTGCATGTGTCTTTTCATCTTTTCTACAGTTTATTATAGTTTATATATGAATGCCTCCTGCGCAAAGGTACGAATTAGTAAGCAAAAACACAAATCTATTTACAATTTTTCATACATAGATACCAAATACGAGAAAAACTGTTACCTAGAGGGCGATTCGAGCACATACTCTGGGGTGAGGCTATAGGACTTTATCAACCGCAGAAGCAAAGACTTACGGCTGAGCGAGAGTGCCGTTGATGAACAGGTTCTGCAACCGCACATTTTGGGTAAGCCCCTTGATGTTGTTGCCCTCGGCCACACCGTCGAAGCGGCAGTCGCGAACCGAGATGTCGTGGGCAAACACGTTGCGGCAGCGGTCGGGCCGCGCGCCGTAGCGCGTTATCGGGAACTCGGCATCCGCCATCCGCGGGGCCTCGATGCTCCGTTCAATCTGCCGATACAGTCCGTCGTCCCATGCCTTAGCACAGGGCGCCATGCTCAGCAGCACGAGGCGGAGAAGCCAACTCAGAGTTCCCATTCGTCGCGCCAGCAGGGCCAGGGATAACAGTCTTTTCATGGTCGTTCGCAGATTTTGTTGTAAATATAATGATAATTAGTGAGATGAAGCAAATTTTGATGCACATTTTGCTGCAAACGACAAATAAATTTGTAACTTTGCCCTGCGAATCCATTAAAAATGAGGGACAAACAGACATGAAAAGACTACTGACTTCGCTCTTTGTGCTGCTCGCGACGGCTGGGCAGACATGGGCACAGGTATCGTTCGGCCACGCCGAACGGCTGAACAGGGGCTGGAGATTCCTGCGCGTGGACGCTGCATGGAACATCGCCGAACAGCCCGAGATGAAGGAAAAGAACTTCGACGACTCGCGCTGGCGCAGGGTGGACCTACCCCACGACTGGGGCGTGGAGTTGCCCATGTCGCCCGACAAGGGTTCGTGCCAGGGCTATCTGCCCGGCGGCGTGGCATGGTACAGACAGCACTTCGCGATGGAAGATGGAAAATTGAAAATGGAAAATCAGGCTGTGCCTGGCCAGCCTTCAATTTACATCTACTTCGAGGGCGTGTACAACTACTCCGAGGTCTTCCTGAACGGAAAACTTCTGGGCAAGCGCCCCAGCGGATTCGCCTCGTTCCTGTACGACATGACTCCGTACCTGGAGCCGGGCGACAACGTGCTGGCCGTGCGCGTCGACCACAGCCAGGAGTTCGACTCGCGCTGGTACACGGGCTCGGGCATCTACCGCAACGTGTGGCTGGTGACGGCCCCCGAGGTGCATCTGGCCCAGTGGGGCACGGCCTACAGGCTGACCCAAATCAATGCGAAACGGGCCGAACTGGAGGTGGATGTGGAGACAACGGACGACGGTTCCACGAAGTCGGCACAACGGCTAAGTGCCACCGTGCAACTCTGCGATAGCGAGGGTAGGGTGGTGGCCACGGCACGGACGGCCATCGGCAGCCAGGAGAAGCGGACGGTGACGCTGACGCTGAAGAACCCGCAGCGATGGACGTTGGACAGGCC
>JAFSXQ010000078.1 GCA_017444005.1 Bacteroidaceae bacterium
ATCTACGACTCGCTGGTGGTGGCTCCGGGGGCTACGCTCACGCTGCCCGAGGGCTGCACGCTGATGTTCCACGACCAGACGTCGCTCCTCGTACACGGCACCTTGCTGGCCAACGGCACACTGGCCCGGCCCGTCACCCTGCGCGGCGACCGCACCGACCGCATGTTCCCCTACCTGCCCTACGACAACACCCCCAACCGCTGGGGAGGCCTGCACTTCTTTGCCGACAGTCGCGACAACGAACTCACGCAGTGCGACATACACTCGGGCAACTACGGCATCGTGTGCGACAGTACGGCCGTCACGGAGGACTCGCCCCTGCTGCTCCTGATGCAGGATTGTGTCGTCCACAACATCGGCGGCCCCGGACTTCAGTTCACGCATTGCCGCACGCAGGTCGTGGGCACACAGGTCAGCAACACCCTGGGCCACTGCGTCCAGATAAGCGGCGGGGCGCACACCTTCATCCACTGCACGCTGGCCCAGTTCTATCCCCTCTCGGCCAACCGCGGCGATGCGCTCAACCTGGGCGACATGGAGGGCTCCGACAACTTCCGTCCCCTCCTGTGGGCCTACTTCCTCAATTGCGTCGTCACGGGCTATGCCGATGACGTCGTGATGGGCAACTTCTCGGAGAATACGCTGCCCGATGTCGACTTTCTCTTCCAAAACAGCCTGTTGCGCACGGTGAATTCGAACGCGGATGCGCGTTTCCAATCCGTTACATACGACAATCCCGACTCGCTGGAGGTGAGCGGCCGGGATCATTTCGTTCTCTTCGATACGGAGAATTTCCTCTACGATTTCGCCCCCGATTCTCTTTCTGCCATCCGCGGCCTTGCCGAACCGGAGTACAGCCGTCTGTTCCCCATCGACCGCCGTGGTGTCAGTCGCCTGGCCGATGGAAAGCCCGATGCCGGGGCCTACGAGGGGAAATGATGGTCGTGGCCATCACTCCCCGTACATCCGTGCCTTCAGTTCCTTGATGGCATCGCTGGAGATGTAGTCGTCGTACTCCATCAGTTTGTCGATGGTGCCCGAGGGCGTGAGTTCGATGATGCGGTTGGCCACCGTCTGTATGAACTCGTGGTCGTGCGAGGCGAAGAGGATGTTGCCCTTGAAGAGTTTCAGGTTGTTGTTGAAGGCCTGGATGCTTTCCAGGTCGAGGTGGTTGGTGGGGGTGTCCAGTACGAGGCAGTTGGCGTTGCGCAGTTGCATGCGGGCAATCATGCAGCGCATCTTCTCGCCACCGGAGAGGACGTTCACCTTCTTCAGCACTTCCTCGCCGGAGAACAGCATGCGGCCGAGATAGCCCTTCATGAAGACTTCGTTGCCCTCGCCGTACTGCATGAGCCAGTCGACGAGGTTCTTGTCCGACTGGAAGAACTCGGTGTTGTCCAGCGGCAGGTAGGCCTGCGTGATGGTGATGCCCCACGAGAAGGTGCCGGCATCGGCCTGGCGGTTGCCCATGATAATCTCGAACAGGGCCGTCATGGCACGCGGGTCGTGACTGAGGAAGACCACCTTCTGGCCCTTCTCCACGTTGAACGAAACGTTCTGGAACAGCAGCGTGCCGTCCTCGGCCACGGCCTTCAGGTCCTGCACCTCCAGTATCTGATTACCCGGTTCGCGCTCCATCTGGAAGATGATGCCCGGGTACTTGCGCGTGGAGGGACGAATCTCTTCGACGTTCAACTTCTCCAGCATCTTCTTGCGCGAGGTTGTCTGCTTCGACTTGGCCACGTTGGCCGAGAACCGGCGGATGAACTCCTCCAGTTCCTTGCGCTTCTCCTCGGCCTTGGCCTTCTGGTTCTGTGCCTGGCGCAGGGCCAACTGGCTGCTTTCGTACCAGAACGAGTAGTTGCCGGCGAACATGGTCACCTTGCCAAAGTCGATGTCGATGGTGTGGGTGCAGACGGAGTCGAGGAAGTGGCGGTCGTGGCTGACCACGAGCACCGTCTGTTCAAACTCCGAGAGGTACTGCTCGAGCCACTGCACGGTGTCCAGGTCGAGGTCGTTGGTGGGCTCGTCCAGGAGCAGGTTGTCGGGGTTGCCGAAGAGGGCCTTGGCCAGCATGACGCGCACCTTCTCCTTACCGGAGAGTTCGCCCATCAGTTGGTAGTGCTTGGCCTCCTTGATACCGAGGCCCGACAGCAGGGTGGCGGCGTCGCTCTCTGCCGTGTAGCCGCCCATTTCGGCAAACTTGTCCTCCAGTTCGGCCACGCGTATGCCGTCCTCGTCCGAGAAGTCGGCCTTCGAGTACAGCGCCTCGCGCTCCTTCATCACCTCCCACATCGTGGTGTGGCCCATCAGCACGGTGTTCAGGACGGTCTCCTGGTCGTACTGGAAGTGGTCCTGCGACAGCACGCTGAGGCGTTCGCCGGGGCCCAGTTCGATGGTGCCCTTGTTGGGCTCCAGTTCGCCGCTGATGGCCTTTAACAATGTTGATTTACCGGCACCGTTGGCGCCGATTACGCCGTAGATGTTGCCCGGCGTGAACTTGATATTTACGTCCTTGTACAGGACCCGTTTGCCAAACTGAATGGCAAGATTCGATACAGTTATCATTTCTTTAGGGATTCACTAACAAATTGGAAAGGGAGTAGGGCTTTCACGGTGCTGACGACGTGTGTGCCGCTGGTGCCGTAGAGCAGTACGCGCATGGGCCGGCTGTAGCGGTCCTCCACCTCCAGCATCACCTGGCGGCAGGCACCGCAGGGCGAGATGGGTTCGGGATAGAAGTGGCCGTTGGCGAAGGCTGCGATGGCGATGGCCGCAACAGGTAAATCGGGGCGCTGGTGCTGGGCGTGGAAGATGGCCGTACGTTCGGCACAGAGTCCCAGCGGATAGGAGGCGTTTTCCTGATTGCTGCCCGTCACGATGCTGCCGTCAGTCAGTCGCAAGGCAGCACCCACCTGAAACTTCGAATACGGCGAATAACTTTGCTGGGTTGCCTGCTTGGCAGCCTCCACGAGTTCGCGGTCCTCTGTCGATAATTCGTTGTCCTGATAGACGCAGATTTCGCTCTTGATAACGTACTTATCCATACAATAAAGCCTTATTTTCGTGCAAAGATACAAATATTAAATTAAAAATTGAAAATTAAAAATTAAAAATTGCATGGCAATGTGGTCAAGTGCCCTTTTTTTCACTATCTTTGTGCTCAAATACATAATCCGTAACTCGTAACTCATGAAACGAATCGTTCTGCTCCTCCTAATTTTCAACTTTCAACTTTCAACTTTCAACTATCTCTTCGCCCAGCGTCCCAACCAAGCCTATTGGGATTACATTGAAAAATACAAAACTATGGCGCAGGACCAGATGCAGCGTCACCAGATACCGGCCAGCATCACGCTGGCACAGGGTTTGCTGGAGAGTGCGGCCGGAAGGAGCGACCTGGCCGTCCGGGCCAACAACCACTTCGGCATCAAGGTGGGCATGGGATGGACAGGCCCCTGGGTGGTGAAGAGCGACGACCGCCCCGACGACCGTTTCCGCAAGTATAACTCCGTGGCGGAGAGTTACGAGGACCATTCACAGTTCCTGCTGAAACCGCGCTATCAGAAACTTTTCCTCCTGTCAATGACTGATTACAAAGGCTGGGCGCAGGGGCTGAAGCAATGCGGCTATGCCACCAGTCCCACATACGCCCAGCAACTCATAAACATCATCGAGACCTACAACCTGCACCAGTACGATTCGATGCACGCTGGCAGGCACGGGCGACACAGCAATGAGGGCGTGAACACGTATGTTCAGCCAACAGCCACACCGTCCTCACGTGAACTTGCCGAGCAACTCTTCTTTGCCACGCATCCCGTGCAGTCGTGCAACAGGAACTACTACATCCAGGTGCAACCGGGTGACAATCTGCCCACGCTGGCCATGATGACGGGCGTGTCGAAGCGCAAGTTGCGCAAATATAACGAGTTGCCCAAGTCGTATGTGCCGCAGCCGGGCGACATCCTGTATCTGCAGAAGAAGCGTTCACAGGCCGATAAGTCGTTGAAGGGCATTCCGCATGTGGTGCAGCCGGGTGAGTCGATGTACGACATCGCCCAGCGCTATGGCATACGGCTGAAGAGCCTGTACAAGATGAATGAACTCGCGCCCGACTACATGCCGCAGGCGGGGCATCTGCTGCGTGTGTATTAAAAACTCAAATAATAATTTGGAAAATCGCTCACTTATTCGTACCTTTGCACTCGCTTTTGAGCAAATCGGGGTGTAGCGCAGTTGGTAGCGTTCCTGGTTTGGGACCAGGCGGTCGCCCGTTCGAGTCGGGTCGCCCCGACACAAATAAGTTGAAAGTTGAAAGTTGAAAGTTGAAAATTTGCCTACGGCGAAATAGTTTTGTATGAGAAACTTAATTTTCAATTTTCAACTTTAAACTTTCAACTCTAACAGGATTCTCCGTCTTGCCCTGCCTTCCGTGGTGACGAACATCACCGTGCCTCTGCTGGGCCTCGTCGACACCACCATCGTGGGGCACATGGGGCGGGCGGAATACATCGGAGCCGTGGCCATCGGCACCACCATCTTCAACATGACGTACTGGCTGTTCGGCTTCCTGCGCATGGGCACGACGGGCATCGTCTCGCAGGCCCATGGGGCAGGGGACGGGGCAGCCGTGCGCGAGGGCCTCGTCCGGAGTCTCGCGTGGGCCTTGCTGATAAGCCTCGCCTTGCTGGTTTTGCAGACGCCCCTGTTGCGCTTTGCCCTGTGGCTCATGGACCCCGAGGCGGAGGTGGCCCGCAGTGCTGCCCGTTACTTCGGCGTCTGCATCTGGGGCGCCCCGGCCGTGCTGGCCGGTTATTGCCTGACGGGGTGGTTCATCGGTATGCAGGACACGCGCACGCCGATGCGCATGGCCATCCTGCAGAACCTGCTCAACATCCTCTGTACCACCCTGTTCGTCTTCGCGTTCGGGATGGGCGTCGAGGGCGTGGCGCTGGGTACGGTGGTGGGGGTGTACGGCGGCATTGCGTACGCTTCGGCGAATCGGAATTTGAGACTCAATGTAGGGACGCGACGTGGCGCGTCCGCTGAGGCATGCAACAAAA
>JAFSXQ010000079.1 GCA_017444005.1 Bacteroidaceae bacterium
CCGACTCGAAGGGATTCGACCAGCAGATACTGGTCCCCTTCTGCCCCGAGAGCCGCCTGTCGGGCGTCGGCTACACCGACTTCATCCCCTGCATTTGGTACCACCGCACCCTGAGCGTGCCCGCCGGCTGGCAGGGCCGCCGCGTGCTGCTCCACTTCGGGGCCGTCGACTACGAGGCCGCCGTCTACCTCGACGGCCGGCACGTGGCCACGCACTACGGCACGGGGTCGTCCTTCGAACTGGACATCACCGACTACGTCCGGCCCGGACAGACGGCCAACCTCGTCGTTCGTGTCCGCGACGACCTGCGCTCCGCCACCCAGCCCGGCGGCAAGCAGAGCGAACGGCTCAACTCCTACGGCTGCATGTACACCCGCACCACGGGCATCTGGCAGACGGTGTGGATGGAACCCGTGTCGGCCTCGGCCATCAAGAACGTCTTCGCCATCCCCGACATCGACCAGCGCCAACTCATCGTCCGCCCCGAGTTCTACCACGAGGACAACGCTGCCACGCTGCGCGCCGAACTGTTCGACGGCAAGCGCCTCGTGGCCTCGGCCACCGCACCGGCCTGCAACGGCTCCACCCTCGTGCTGCCCGTCCGCAACATGAAACTCTGGAGCCCCGAGTCGCCCTTCCTCTACGACCTGCGCTACACCGTCAACGACAGCCGCGGACAGGTGCTGGACCAGGTCCGGTCCTACGCCGGCATGCGTAAGGTGCACACCCAGGGCGGCCGCTTCTACCTCAACAACCAGCCCTACTTCCAGCGCCTCGTCCTGGACCAAGGCTTCTACCCCGACGGCATCTGGACGGCACCCTCCGACGAGGCCCTGCGCCGCGACATCGAACTCTCCAAGGCCGTGGGCTTCAACGGGGCACGACTGCACCAGAAGGCCTTCGAGGAACGCTACTACTACTGGGCCGACCGCCTAGGCTACATCACCTGGGGCGAGCAGGCCAGTTGGGGCATCGACGTGAACAGCAACCTGGCCGCACGCAACTTCCTGTCGGAGTGGACGGAACTGGTGGTTCGCGACCGCAACCATCCCTGCCTCGTCACCTGGACACCCTTCAACGAGACCTGGAGTTGCCGCGAGGGAGCCTACCAGCGCATGATGCGCGACGTCTACGACCTGACCAAGGCCATCGACCCCACCCGACCCGTCAACGACGCCAGCGGCGACGGACACGTGAAGACGGACATCTGGACCGTACACGACTACGAGCGCGACCCGGCCCGGCTGGTGAAGAACCACACCTTCGTGGACGGCAAGCCCGTCTATCGGAACCAGCCCGACAAGAAGTTCCTGGCCGACTACGAGGGCCAGCCCTACATGCTCGACGAGTTCGGCGGCCTGCCCTGGATTCCGCAGGAGGAGCGCGCCACATCGTGGGGCTACGGCAGCAACATCGACTCGCTCGACGACTTCTACGCCATCCTGGAGCGCGAAATCGACGCCATCATCGCCTGCCCCGGCATCGTCGGCTACTGCTACACGCAGATCACCGACGTGGAACAGGAGAAGAACGGCATCTACCGCTTCGACCGCCAACCGAAGTTCGACACCGAACGGCTGCGGAAGATATTCGCCAAGATTCCGGCCACAGCGAACGAAAAGAAATAACACACACCCCCTCCGCACCACGAAATCTTAGGCGAATGCTTGCCTATTCGCCTAAGATTTCGTACCTTTGCGCCTAAATTTGCTAAACCTATTTATTAACTTAAGGTAAAAAGAGAAATGCTTATGAGAAAGTTTACACTCCTGTTGGCTGCCCTCGTGCTGGGGGCGGCATCGTCCTTTGCACAGAGGGCAACCGAATTGCAGCCGCAACCCGTGGCCCCGTTCTGCCCTGCACGGGTGGCCCGCACGGCACCCGCCAGTGTCCAACCCGCTGCGCCCCACCGCGTCCCGCGCCGCACCCCCATCACCACGCAGCCCGAGGGCACGCTCATCGACAACATGGTGGTCTCCTACGGCGGCCTGACCCAGAACTGGCTCTACGGCCTGATGGACGTGAGCACCGACGGCGGCATGGGTAAAATCGTCGAGGGCACCGACGGCAACATCTACATCTACAACCTGCCCACCAGCCTGAACGCCGGCACATGGGTACGGGCCGAGAAGGCCGAGGGCGACACCGTCGTCATCCATCGCCAGCACATCGACCAGCGCGAGGGCAACGGCAACGTCTACGACTACTACCTCACCCGCGTCGTCTGGGAGTGGACCGACGAAGAGGCCGGCGAGGGCGTCTTCGTCGAGGCCCAGGACGAGACGGACATGAAACTCCTCTACCACGACGGCGTGCTGGAGAGCACCGACGAGAACAAAGACCCCTTCGCCGAGGGCGGCTATGCCCTGGGAGCCGTGTACACGACAAACGGCAAGACCTTCACCTGGGAGGGTTCCACCAACTGGAACCTGCGCTACGAGACGCTGACCGACCAGCCCCTCGGCCTGCCCGAGGGTGCACAGACGGAGACCATGACCGTAAGTTTCAACAGCAACGGCAACGACGCTGCCGACCAGATTGAGGTGGCATTCGTCGGCAACGACGTCTACCTCAACCTCGTCTTCCCCGGCGTCTACATCAAGGGCACCATCGACGGCGACAAACTGCGCTTCAAGAGCGGCCAGTACCTGGGCATCTACTACAACATGTACCACCTCTACTTCGTGGCCGAGCGCTACAAGACCGTGCACGACGACGCCACCGACTCCGACGTCGACGTGCCCGAGATCATCGACGAACTGGTCTTCGACTACAACCCCGCCGACCGCTCGTTCCAGACACAGGACGCCCTGGTGATGAACGTGGGCAAGCACACCACACGCCTGCAACTGCAGGCACTGCGCGCACCGCGCTTCTACTTCTACCAGGAGACGCCCGCCACACCGGCCGACCCCAAAATCACCAACTACAACGCCACCTTCGACGACTACGGCTACAACGCCCTGCAGTTCACCATCGTACCGACGGACGCCGACGGCGGCTACATCGTGCCTGACAAACTCTCGTGGGTGGCCTACATCGACGACGAGCCCTTCACCTTCACCACCGACGACTACGAAGGCCTGAGCCAGGACATGGACGAGATTCCCTACGGATTCTACGACTCCAACTACGACATCTACACCTCGTTCTTCACCTTCTTCTTCCAGCCGGCCAAGAACGTCGGCATACAGACGATCTATCGCGGTGCCGGTGAGGAACGCCGCTCCAACATCGTCGTCTACGACATCAAGACGAGCCAGGTGTACACCGTCACCACGGGCATCAGCACCGTTGCCGGCGAACAGCAGCCCACCCAGGACGCCGTCTACGACCTGACCGGACGCAAGGCCGGCAACAGCACGCGCGGCCTGCTCATCAAGACCGTCCGCCACGCCGACGGCACCGTGGAGAACGTGAAGACGCTGAGACGTTGAGAAAATGAGACGCTGAGAAAATGAGACATTTCCTCAACCATCGCATGCTGCCCCTGCTGCTCACACTCCTGTCCTGTGCGACGGGCGTGCGGGCAGCCGAGGACGGCATCCTCTACAGCCGGGGCGACAGCGCCACCGTCATGGGCACCGGAGCCACCAAGGCCGAGACCTACGACGTGGCCCAGTTGCTCAACGACCGCGCCCTGGTGGGCATGACCATCCAGGCCCTGCGCATCACCTTCCCCTACGCCGACGGACTCAGCGAGGGACAGGCCTGGCTGTCGACGCAACTGCCCGACATCAAGAGCCAGAAGATGCAGACGCCCGACATCGCCCAGCAGACCTTCACCCCGCGCAAGGGCTACACCGAAGTGGTCTTCGCCCAGCCCTACACCATCACCGAGGCCGGCCTCTACGTCGGCTACTCCTTCAAGCAGGCCGCCAGTTCGCCCTCGCGCAAGCCGGTGGTCACCGCCAAGCAGGCCTCCGAGGGCGGCTTCTTCCTCCACTCGTCGCAGGTCTACCGCACCGCCTGGCACGACATGACCAGCGCCTACCCCGACCTGGCCCTGCAAGTGGTGCTCGCGGGCGACGAGGTACACGAGGTGGCCGCCGGAGTCAGCAACGTGCGCGACTTCGAGGGACGCACCGGCCTGGCCACCTCCACCACCTTCGACGTCGTGAACCACGGCACCCAGGGCGTACGCTCCATCGACTACACCTACGAGATAGCCGGACAGACCGGCACACGCCACGTCAGCCTCTCCCCCACCCTGCCGGGCATCTTCGGCCGCTCGGCCACCTGCAAGGTGCAACTGCCCGCCGTAGCCGAGAAGGGGGCATATGCCGTCAGCATCGAGATCACGAAGGTCAACGGCCAGCCCAACCAGGACCTGGCCCCGCGCGCACAGGGCACGGCCATCCTCTACCACACCCTGCCCCAGCACCGCGCCGTCCTCGAGGAGTACACCGGCACCTGGTGCGGCTACTGTCCGCGCGGCTTCGTCGGCCTGGAGGAGATGAACCGCCTCCACCCCACCGACTTCATCGGCATCTCCTATCACAACCGCGACCCGATGGAGGTCATGTCCTCCGGCCAGTTCCCCAGCGAGGTGAGCGGATTCCCCGCCGCCTTCATCGACCGCAACCTCTCCACCGACGCCTTCAGCGGCAGTTCGGCCAGCAAGACGTTCGGCATCGAGGCCGTCTGGAAAAACGCCTGCACGGCCACCGCTCCGGCCGAGGTGGACATCACCACCGAATGGACCGACGACAGCATCGTGCGCGCCACCTCCGTCATCACCTTCCCCGTCGGGCGGGCCGACTGCCCCTACGAAGTCGGCTTCATCCTGCTCAGCGACGGCCTCAAGGGCACCAGTGGCAACTGGGCACAGTCCAACTACTACAGCGGCGAGACGGGCTGGCCCTCCAGCATGGACCCCTTCACGAAGGGCAGCAGTTCCGTGCCGGGCCTGACGTTCAACTTCGTCATCATCGCCCGCTCCTCCAAGTCGGGCATCGAGGGCTCGCTCACGGCCCCCGTCGAGGCCGACGTGCCGCAGACCTTCGACTACGAGTTCGACATCCGCCAGTGCCTGAACACCGCCGGCCAACTCGTCGTCCAGGACAAGTCGCAACTGAGCGTCGTCGTCCTGCTGCTCGACAAGGCCACCGGCCGCATCGTCAACGCCAACAAGGTGCGCTGCGGACAGTCGACGGCCGATGCCGTCCGCCCCGCCACCGCGGCCGACAGCGTGCGCTCTGTGCGCTACTTCGACCTGCAGGGCCGTCCCGCCACGCACCCCGTCCGCGGCCTCTTCATCAAGGCCGAGACGCTGAGCAACGGCCAAGTCCGCACGCAGAAAGTACAGTTATAAGAGCGTACAATTGTAAGAAAAAAGGAAGGCTTCCGACGGTCAGGTCGGAAGCCTTTTTTAGTAAGATTACTAAAATTGCGGGCAGAAGATTAGTAATCTTACGGGCGAAAGATTAGTAATCTTATCGGTGGAAGATTAGTAATCTTATCGGCGAAAAATTACCAAGGCCTTTTCAAAAGCCCGTAAGGGGCTGGCAATAAGCACAGTACAGAAACCGTCGCAGAAAATTCCCCTTCGTCCTGTGCACTACGGCACGGGACGGGAAAGATTGTAAAGATTTTGTTTACAATCAAGGGGAAGGAGGCCGGTCTCAAATCACTCAGCCTTGTAGCCAGCGATGCGGGCCATAGCGGGGGCTATCTCTGTGTTGTCGATGCGGCCCTGGAAGACTTCGGTGCCGGGACCGATGGCATAGACGGGGACATAGCCGTTGCTGTGGCCGCCGCTAGCCCAACTGATGTGAGCCACCTCGCTGAGGATGTGCTTGGTGGTCTCGCAGAGGTCGCTGATGCGGTCCTGGACTTTGTCGCCCTCGGCGATGGCCTTCTCGATGGCGTCCCAGCGGCGTTGCAGGCGCTCCTGCTGCCGGTCGGTGAGGGTGATGCCGCCGCCGAATCCCATTTCCTCCTTCAGCGTCTTCTGCACGGTGGCCCAGGTGAAACGCTTGGGCGCCCGCTTGTACTGCTGGCCCAGCATCCACTTCAGTTCGTCGATGCTCTTGTGCTGGAAGCGCAGGAGGTCGGTGTGCAGTTCGTAGGAGCCGGTGCCCATGACGAGGCCGCCCGTCTCGTGGTCGGCAGAGATGACGATGATGGTCTCGTCGGGGTGCTGCTGGTAGAACTCGTAGGCCACGCGGACGGCGCGGTCGAGGTCGAGCACCTCGTTGATGGCGTTGCCGATGTCGTTGCGGTGGCAGGCGTAGTCGATCATGCCGCCCTCTATCTGGAAGAAGAATCCGTCGGTCTGCTTCGCGGTGAGGTAGTTGATGCCGGCGCGCACGATTTGCTCCAGCGTCAGGTCGTTCTTGTCCTGGTCGAGGGCGTAGGGGATGTGGTCGCTCTGCAACTTCTCGTTCTGGTAGTCGCTCTGCAGGAGGATGAGTTTGTCGGCCTTGCGTCCGCGCTTCTCATACTCCTTGTAGCCGCCGGTCAGGATGGTGTAGCCGGCCGCCTGGGCCTGCTGGCGCAGGGTGGGGTCGCCCTCCTTGGTGTTGGGGCGGTGGAAGTCGGCACCGGCAAAGAAGTCGAAGCCGGAGCGGCAGAGGTCCTGCCCGATTTCGTAGTACATGTGGCGGCTGGGCTGGTGGCCGTAGAAGGAGGCCGGCGTGGCGTGTGTGATGGCCACGTTGGTGGCTACGCCCACGGCCTTACCGGCATTCTTGGCCCACTGGGCTATGCTGGTGCAGGGGGTCTCGAGGTCCTCCAGGACGCCGATGGCTCCGTTCTTGGTCTTGTGTCCGCTGGCCAGTGCGGTGCCTCCGGCTGCCGAGTCGGTGACGCCATTGGTGGCGGAATAGGTGTTGACCATGCCCACGACGGGGAAGTTTGCCATCAGGATGGGTTCGAAGCCTATCTGGCCCTTCAGGGCAGCCTGGTAGGTCTCGGTGACGTTGATTTGGTTCACGCCCATGCCGTCGCCGATGAAGTAGAATACGTACTTCACCTGGGCTTGGGCCGTCGCTGCCAACACGAGGGTCGACATCAGCAGCAAGGAAAGGATGCGGTTTTTCATTATGAAGGGGAGTTAAAGGGAAGTTAAAGGGAAGTTACTTCAGTTCCAGTTCCAGCATCACGAAACTGTAGGGAGCGAGTTCCATGCTCATGCGCTTCTGCACGGGGACGGTCTCGACGCTCGGGGCAATGGGCTGCTGGTCGAAGTTGTTCTCATCGTCGCGGGCACCGGCGAGGACGGTCTTGCGGGCCGTCTTCTTCATGCCGGAGAAGCGGGAGAGGTCGAGGCGGGCGGTCTTGGCCTCGGCGCCGGCGTTACAGAGTTTCACGTAGAGGCGGTGCGTCTTTGCGTTCAGCACCACACTCTGGCCGTAGTGGCTGTCCTGGACGGGCTGCACCACTTGGGCATCGTCGCCCTCGAAGCAGACGCAGTCGCCATAGTAGTACTGACCGGCCGACTGTCCGAACATCTGCTGGATGTAGTAACTGCAGGTGAGGAAGGGTCGCTCGTTGTCGAAGTAGATGAGGTCGGGATTCCAGTTCGTGGCCCCCTTGCGGGCAAAGAGGGGAGCGTAGGAGGTCATGCTCACCACGTCGCCATTGCGCTCCACGTGCAGCAGGTAGAGGCCCTCGGCCAGGGCGTCGATGAGTTTCTTGTCCTTGGCGGCGTACTCGCCCAGGTAGACCTTCGTCTTGCGGTCGCGGGGATAGTTGTCGTACTGGCGGCTAGAGAGGAAATAGCGGTTGGGCTCGTAGTAGTGCTCGTCCAGGATGGGCAGACCGATTTCCTCGGCCAACCGCCAGCCGTTGTCGAAGTCGGGGTTGCCCTTGTGCGAACCCGGTCCGGCCGTACCCACGATGACGATGTCGGGATAGGCCTTCGTGATGCGCTCGTACATATACTTGAAGCGTTCGGCGAACTCGGGCGTTATCTTCTCCTCGTTGCCTATGCCCAGGTACTTCAGTCCGAAGGGTTTCGGGTGTCCCTGTTCGGCACGCTTCCGGCCCCATGTGGTGCTGGCGTCGCCGTTGGCCCATTCGATGAGGTCCAGTGCGTCCTGCGTCCACTCGTCCATCTCCGACATCGGTACCACGTCCTGGGCCTGGTCCTTCATGCCCCAGCCGCCGTTCGTGCCCTGACACGAGACGCCGCAGGGCAGGATGGGCAGAGGCTGCATGCCCAGGTCCTCACACAGTTGGAAGTATTCGTAGTAGCCCAGGCCCATCGACTGGTGGTAGCCCCAGGTGTTCTTCAGCGGACGGCGCTCGTGGCGCGGGCCGATGGTGGTCTTCCAGCGGTAGGTGTTCCAGAAGCCGTCGCCACCGCCGTGTACGACGCATCCGCCGGGGAAGCGCATGAAGCGCGGATGCAGGTCGGCCAGGGCCTGTACGAGGTCCTTGCGGAGTCCGTGCCCCTTGTACGTGTCCTCGGACATCAGGGAAATCTCGTCGATGTCCATCTCACCAGCCTTCAGGACCAGTATCTGCAAGACGGCATGGGCGCAGTCGCCCGAGGGGGTGAGCACGGCTTCGTACCTGTTCCAGTTGGGCGAACCAACTGGAACAGTGGCCTCAGCCAGCAACTTCGGGTCCTTGCCCCATCCCTGCGGCTCCACCAGGGCCACACGCACCTGCATGCCGCCGATGAGCGTTGTCCGCATGAAGGCGGAGAAGTCGTAGCGCTGCCCGGCCTTCACCGAGATGCCGTCGAAGCCGCTGTTCTCCAGGCCTACGCCCTTCCAGCCCGTGTAGTCGTAGTACTCCTTCACGCGCTCGATGTGGAGGCGCATGTAGGTGGGATTGTTGGTATTCAGGGGACGGTCCATACGCGCCTCCATGCGGCCCAGCGAATGACCGGGACGGATGAAGCGCCAAGCCGTTCCGGGCCCCCAGCCGTCGCGTTCGGTGGGGTTGAACTCGAACGAACCATTCTGCACCAGTTCGGCAAACAGGCCACCGTCGGCAGAAGATGAGATGTCCTCGAAGAAGATGCCGATGAGTTCGTCACTGATGGCCTTGCCCCCCTTCGGGGCCTTCATAGGCTTCTGGGCTTCCACACCCAGCGTTGCTGCCATAAGCAGGGCAGCGGCTGTCACAAATTGTTTCATAGTGTATCTTGTTTCTTTTTAATAACTTTTGCGTACGTTCTTGTTCTTCTGCAGATAGGCGGCGCAGCGGCGGACGCCCTCCATGATGTCGATGGTGCCGTCGGTGCCCTCCATCTCCACGATGTAGTCGCAGAGACCAGCCGTAGCGGCGTTGCGGAAGATGGCATTGAAGTCCACCATTCCGCTCTCGCCCAGTTCGTAGAGGTCCTTGATGTGGAGCATCAGGAAGCGGCCGGGGTAGCGCTTGAAGTATTGCACGGGCGACTGCTGGCCCATGACGCACCAGTAGGTGTCCATCTGCCAGAACATGTTCTCGGGGGCGATGTGCTGCATCATGTAGTCGATCCAGCGCGTGCCCTCCACCTTCTGGTATTCGTGACTGTGGGTGTGATAGCCGTAAATCAGGCCGGCCGCGCGGCACTTCTGGCCGATGGCGTTGGCATAGTCGCAGAGGGTCTGCGCCTCCTGCAACGTCTTGGGTGTGCCCCACCCGGGAGTGACGATGTAGCGCATGCCGGCAGCCCGGTGGTCGGCGATGGCCTTATCCCACCAGCGCAGGGCCTCAGCGAAATCGTGGTTCTTCAGTTCGTCGGCGTTCAGGCCCCGCGTGGCGTGACTGCTGAGGCACTGCAGGCCGGCAGCCTCGCAGTCGGCCCGGAACTGCTGGGGCGACACGCCGTAGAACGTACCCCGAGCCTGGTCGTAGTTGGCAGCCTCGACAGCGGTGTAGCCCCACGAGGCCAACTTCCGGAACACCTCTTCGTGGTTCTGGGCATACTGTTCCGGCGAACCTATCACCTCGCGGATGGAATAGAGTTGCAGGCCCATCTGCTTCTTCGGGAATGCCGACAGCCCCAGAGACAGGACTGCCAGCAAGATAATCAGTTTCTTCATTTAATCCATCAGTTTTATGCGGATGTTACGATACCATACGTCGTCGCCGTGGTCCTGAAGACCGATGTAGCCTTCGTGGTTCTCGCCCCCCATGTCGTTCAGGAGGCTGAAGGCGTATGGGAAATCGCCGCCCTCGCGGAACTTGCTGTCCTGCAGCATCTCGGTCCACTTCGGTGTCCACAGGTGGTACTCCAGCACATTGGCGCCGTTCTGACCATGAACTACGGTACCCTTGTAGACCATTATCTTGGCCTGGTTCCACTCACCAGCCGGACGGGCATTCTGCGGTTTGGCAGGAATCATGTCGTAGAGCGAGGCGGCCTGACGATTGCCGTCGACACCCAACTGGGCATCGGGATGGCGGGCATTGTCGAGCACCTGATACTCCGAGCACGACTGCCAGATGGGCAGGTATTCGCGGCCCTCGGCATCCTTCACCTCCTGGGCCAGATAGAAGATACCCGAGTTGCCGCCTTCGCTGATCTTGTACTCCAGTTGCAACTCGAAGTTCTGGAACTTGTGGGCGAAGATGAGGTCTCCCCCACCCTCCACCTGGGCCTCGCCCGTGCCGGAGCCCTTCAGGTGGATGGCACCGTCCTGGACTTCCCAACTGGTCGGGGGAACGTCCATACCGTAGCCGCGCCAGCCGTCGAGGTTCTCGCCGTTGAAGAGCACGACGTAGCCCTCGTCGTCGACCGGCAATGCGGAGAGGTCGATGTTTGGCCCGTCGGCCACTACGGCCACGAGCGACTCTGCTGCGGGCTGCTCACCAGCCTCGCAACAACCTTTGCAACAACCATCCATGAGCCACTTGGCTCCGAAACCGACAACGGCCCCCAGGATGAACCAGAATATCCCTTTCGATTGAAAAGAACAAATTGACTTTTTCATAGTTCTTTTACTTTAATGTTACGATACCATACGTCGTCGCCGTGATCCTGCATGCCGATGAAGCCCTTGTGCTCCGGGCCGCCGCAGTTGTTGAGCAGGTCGAAGGCCACGGGCCAGGCCTTTTCGCTGAACTTGCTGTCCTGCAGCATCCGGGTCCACTCGGGTGTCCACAGGTCGTAACTGAGTACCTCCACACCGTTCTGGAAGTGCTGCACATGTCCGTTCAGGACGCGGATGCGCACCTGGTTCCACTGCCCGGCGGGGCGGGCGTTCTGCGGACGGGCAGGAATCATGTCGTACAACGAGCCTGCCTGGCGATTGTTGTCCTTGCCGAGTTTGGCGTCGGGGTGGCGTTCGTTGTCGAGCACCTGGCACTCTGGGGCCGAGATGTAGATGGGCTCCAGTCCGCCCTGCTGGTTGGCGACCTCCTGGGCCAGATAGAAGATGCCCGAGTTGCCGCCCTCGCTGATTTTCCACTCCATCTCCATCTCGAAGTTCTGGAAACGGTGGGCAAAGATGATGTCGCCGCCCTCGCTCTGGGCCTTGCTGTCGAGGTGGATGGCGCCGTCCTGCACCTTCCACTTCCCGGGCACGTAGGTCTTGCCGTAGCCGCGCCATCCGGCAAAGGTCTGACCATCAAAGATGGTGATGAAACCCCGTTTGTCGACGGGCAGTTCGTGACGGTCCCACAATTCCGGTCCCTGGAACCCCTGGGAGCAGACGACGGTGACGGTCTTCTGTGCGGAAGCGCACACGGCTGCTAACACGAAACAAATTAAAACCAATATTTTCTTCATAACATTCTCTTTTAGAACCACGAATTACACGAAAAAACAAATCACGGTAATTCCGGAAGTTTATAGCCGTTCTGGTACTCGGGCTTGATGAGGCGGGCGGCATACGCGTTGGCATCGACGAGCACCGTGTCGGCTGCATGAAACGAGGGATGTCCGTCGTGAATCTCGAAGTTGATGGCGTTGGAGACGTGCAACTGGGCCTCAGCCGGAATGTTGGTGAAGCGCATCTTCTCGCCGTCCCAGTCGAGCCACTGCCCGAGTTCCTGCAAGCGAACGGCAGCCACACCCATCACGATGTTCTCGTTCAGCGGGCCGGAGATGGAGAAGTCGGAACTGGCCGGGATGCGGCTGTCGGCACTCTCCTTGCAAGCCCGAATCCAATCCTGCTGGTGGTTGTCGTCCTTCACGATGCGCTGCATTTCAGGCACCATCGGCTCGCGGCCGCTGACGAGGAACGGGTCGTAGCCGTAGGTGCCGACGACCATCGTGTCCTTCGTTCCGTAGAAGATGCAGACGCCGCTCGGGTCGAACTTCTTACCGGTGGGCATGCCGAAGGGGATGTTGGGGCGCAGACCGCCGTCGTACCACGTGAGTTCGCAGGGGGGCAGGGCCAACTTGGGCAGATTATCACGAGCCGGGAAGCGGTAGGTGACCTTCTGCGCCGTGGGGCACGAATCGGGCATGAGCATGGTGGAACTGCCAATGATGCTGGTGGGCGAGCCCAGTTTCAGGCCCGTGAAGGCTACGGCCAGGATGTGGTTGGCCATATCGCCCAGGGCGCCCGAGCCGAAGGGCCACCATCCGCGGAAGTTCCAGGGGGTATAGACCTCATTGTAGGGGCGCATGGGGGCCGGACCGATGAAGGCTTCCCAGTTCATCGTCGACGGCACAGCCTGTGCCTCCGTGGGAGCGGTCATACCCTGCGGCCAGATGGGGCGGTTGGTGAAGGCCTCAATCTTCGTCACCTCACCGATTTCGCCGTTCTGCAACCAATTCAGGGCCTTGCGCGAACCGGCACTGGAGGCACCCTGATTGCCCTGCTGCGTGGCCACCCGGTACTTGGCTGCCAGACGGGTGAGCAGACGACTTTCGTAGGCATAGAGCGTCATGGGCTTCTCCACATAGACATGTTTCCCGGCCATCATGGCGTCGGCAGCAATGATGGCGTGGGTGTGGTCGGCAGTAGCCACCATCACAGCGTCGGCCGACTTCAGCAACTCGTCGTACATGCGGCGATAATCGTTGTACTTCTTGGCATCGGGGTACTTGTCCAGCACGTGCTTGGCATAGTTCCAGTCGCAGTCGCACAGGCCGATGATGTTCTCGGTCTTGGCCATTTCCGCGATGTCGGCGGCACCACGACCGCCTACGCCCACGCCCAGGATGTTCAGTTTGTCGCTCGGAGCCTTGTGGCCGTTCCTGGCCCCCAGGACCGTGTTGGGCACAATGTAGGGCGCAGCAATGAGGCCAGCCAACGTAGCCGAACTGCGCTTAATGAAATCTCTTCTTGAAAGGTCTGCCATGATAATATGATTTAAGGATTATTGTAACTGTCTATACGTTCTTGTTCAGGCGCGGCAACAGGCCGTAGCCGTCCTTCAGGTTGCGGCGATGCTCCCAGATGGCTTCGAGTTCGTCGTGCGTGCCGATGGAGGGCAGGTCGTTGCGACGGGCGTCCTCCAGCATCCGCCAGGCATACTCCGACGCGATGGCGGACTCGCGGAACGTGGGCATCTGCTCGTTGCGCCGCCCCGTGGCGATGCTGTCGGCCATCTCTGCGATGAGGCGGTCGATGTTCTTACCGCCAAAGGGACGCTCGATGTGCAGCGTCTCCGTCACACCGTGAATGTCCACCACCGCCGTCTTGAAGTCGTGGGTCATGCGGCAGAAACCCTTCGTGCCGATCAACTCCACGTAGGAGTTGTGCGTTTGGTCCTTCGACAACTGGCCGTAGACGAAGCCCTGCGTGATGTCGTAGACGATGCCGTTCTCGAACGTTCCGTGCGCCTGCAGCCACCAGGGATCCTTCCAGTCCCACATGCGCATGCCCTGAGCGTGCCACGTCTTGAACTCGCTGCGGGCGAACCAGCGGGCAAGGTTCACATAGTGCATACCGCAGTCGTGGAACGAGGGGCCCTCGCTCTCGTGTCCCTCGCCCGGCGCCAGTCCCGGCGTCATGTGGCAGATGCGCATGATGGCCAGTTCGCCCAGTTCGCCGCTGTAGGCTGCATCGCGCATCACGGTGTGGTACCAGGCGTTCTGGAGGTACATGTTCGTCGTACTCATGACGGGAGCCTCCTCCGCCAGCCGGACGGCCTCCCACTCGTGTTCCAGCGTGTCGGCAATGGGTTTCTCGGCAATGATGTGCTTGCCGGCTGCCACCGCCTCGCGGATTTGCTGCAGACGGGCATCGGCTGTCGTGCACAGCACAACGGCCCGTATGCGTTCGTCGTCGAAGGCGGGGCGGAAGTCGGACAATATCTGAGCCTGCGGTGCCTGCCTGCGGGCCACCTCACGGCACGCCGCATCGACATCGCAAATATACACGACCTCGAATGCCTCGTTCTGCAGGAGTTCCCTCAGATAGCAGCGCCCCATGCGTCCAAACCCGATTATTGCCACAGGAATCTTCATCATATCGCAAATATCAATTACATTCGCGAAGTTAAGCATTATTTTTGTAACTTCAAAGAAATTCGTCAAGTATACTCACCCTGCGAGAAGAAAAACACGTTCGACTTGTTTCTTTCGGCATTTTTTCTTACCTTTGCAGTCACAAAACAAGAAAACAGATGTCACTACGCTACCACAATTTGGAGATTCACCAGATTAATCCCATTCATGCTTTTCATAAATGGGGGCGCAGTTGTCAGCATTGAACAGTCCCCCTTCCCGACCTCCCATGACAGGGAGGGGAGTTGTTCGTTCCAAATAATTTACTAATACATCTTTTATATGAGCAAGAAATCCCTGCTCATGGCCGTCATGATGATGGTCGTGGGCACCCCAGGGAGGCTGATGGCTCAGGGCCGGGAGTTGACGATGTCGCTCGACGGTCTGTTCCGCACCGCGGAAGAGCACAACACCTCCATCAAGAGTTTCCAGTCGGCCATTCGCGAGGCCGAGGCTGGCATCAGTGTGGCCAAGGCCGAACGCCTGCCCGACGTGGACGCGTCGATGGCGTTCTCGTACCTGGGCGGCGGACGCATCACCGACCGCAACTTCACCAACGGCTTCGGCGTACACATCCCCCACTACGGCAACAACTTTGCCCTGACGGCATCAATGCTCATCTACACGGGCGGGGCCATACAGAGCGGCATCAACCTGAGCCAACTGGTC
>JAFSXQ010000080.1 GCA_017444005.1 Bacteroidaceae bacterium
CACCTCCGCCATATCCTTCGAACGGTCGGTCTGGTTCGCCCTCGATTTCAGTACACGGGGTTGCACCACCATTCCCCGTTCGCCGTCGATCAGTTCCGGCCGTATCTCGGAATGGTAGTCGTACTCTGGGCCGAGCGCCTCGTAGTCGTGCGTCGCCCAGAAGATGTGCTTGCCTGTGGTATGGTCGCGCAGCAGGGTGTCGAGCACCTGTGCTGACATGGCCAGCAGGTCGTCGTTGTTTGGCATACTTCGCGCTTATAGTTTCTTGGACAATAAGCACTTATCGGAACTCTTCGGGCTCATCTACAGCAAAGCCTCTATACACGATAAAAGCGTGTCCGCTCTTACCGTATGTAGAGGCCGTGAGATTGCCCACCAGAATGATAAGTGACGTCCACGCTACAAGCGCGAACAATCACAATTATCAAAATCTCTGGTATTTTAGAAATTTCTCACGTTTCTACATACTTCTAATAATTGCTCATGTCGTTATTGTTTTCCACTAAGATTTCGGCAGGGCCCTCCGCTGAGTACCATCGACGCCACGAGGGCGGCGAATTGTCCCTTGCCGACGACAAAGATAGTGCAAAACGACGAACGAAACAAGCACAAAGGCAAATTTCTTTGAAATAAATTTCAGACAAACAAGCGAAAACGACGGGGGCAGTGCCCTACCCCTCGTCAAACAGGGAACCGACAGGCATGGCGGCCTCGGCACAGAGACAGGCATTGTAGCGACTGCGAGCGCGACTCATCTTGGCGAACATCTCGGTGGTGCCTTGGTTGTCCTGACAGAAGGTGAGGTGTTCGTCGATGCACATGCCACGGGCCATGGAGTCGACGTCGAGGTTGTCGGTGCCGATGAGGGCGAAGGTCCAATGCTGCTGCTTCAGCCGCTCGATGGTACGGCGAATCAGAGAAAGCGTCCACTCGCGGGAACTGTTCTCTTCGCCGTCGGTGATGACCGTCACCAGGACGTTGTCGCCCGGGCAAGCCTGCGCCTCGACCTTCGCGATGGCACGCCCCATGGCATCGTAGAGGGGGGTGCAACCCGAGGGATTGTAAGCATCCCAGCGCAGGTCACGGGTGTCCTGTACTGGGGCATCATCGAAGTGCCAGGTGGTGTGGTTGCTGTCGAAGGTGACGAGCGTCACGCGCTGGTCGGTCTCGGGATGGGCCTGCTGCATGGCCCGCACGCTGGAGAGGGTCTCGTTCATGCCCGAAAAGGCCTGCTTGCGGATGACGGACATGCTGCCGCTCTCGTCGACAATAATCAGGTTGAACACTCGCTTCAATCTCCAATCATTCTGTGTCTTCATAATTGTAATTTTTAGGTGGATTAATCATCGGTTTGCAATCACTTTATATCTCTTTGAAGAAGTTTTCACGAGAAAATTAAGGCGGAAGGGAATTTTTTTTCTAAATTTGTCGACACATTAACCGAAAAGGCACATAAAAACGCACGATGTGGGAGCATTCTGAACAGGAAATCATCGACGGATTCCGACGGGGGGACGCACGTTTCTTCCGGCGTTACTTCTATGAATACTGCCGCGTGGCCTATAACATCTATGACGCGCACTACGGGCTGAGCCGGAAGGAAAACTTGGACTTTATGTCGCTGGCTCACCAGTATGCATTGTACCTGATGGAGCACGACTGGCGCCCACTGGAGGACCACTCGCCCGAGGTGAGCCTGCGGACGTGGATGGTAAACGGCTTCCGCTACATCGTGCTGGATGCCCTGAAATGGCACCAGAGGGAGTACGGCAGCATCTCGTTCGAGGACTATCTGCGTTCGTTCGACATGTCGCGAGACCTGCGGCTACAGTTTAACCGGCTGGTCGAAGAGGTATGCGACAAATGCCTCAGTGGGAAGGATGCCGAACTGGTGCACATGCTGCTCGTGGAGGGCTACAAGGCCAAGGAGGTGGCCGCGATGCTGGGCGTCACGCCATCGGCAGTCTCGCAGCACTACCATTACATTCGCGACAGGGTGGTCTTCCCCTACCTGCGCGAGCACTTCGACATGGAGTTGGACATGCCAGAGGTGATGGAACCCGTGATGGAGGAAAGCATGGCCGCAGAGGCTGCCCCCTGCCTCGGCATTGCGCCCGAATACGAATATGGAGCGATACGACACGTACGGAGAGGCCTGCACAAACTATCTACAAACAGAACTATGGAAACACAGAAGCGAACCACGCCGGAAAACATCACGGAACTCCGGCCCAACGAGATTTTTGTATTCGGCAGCAACCTGCGCGGCATGCATGGAGGCGGAGCCGCCTGGATAGCCTATCGGAAGTTCGGTGCCATCATGGGGCAGGGCGTCGGCCTGCAGGGACAGAGTTACGGCATTCCGACCATGCAGGGCGGTGTGGAGACCATTAAACCCTACGTCGATGAGTTTATCGACTTTGCCCGGCAGCATACCGAACTGACGTTCCTGGTGACGCGCATCGGCTGTGGCATAGCCGGATTCCAAGACAGCGAGATAGCCCCGCTCTTCCGCGACGCACACGATGTGGAGAACATCGTGCTGCCCGAAGGGTGGTGATGAGAACCTGGAAAAACGGTGATTATTTACCGGGAAAAGTCTCGTAGGTACCGTCGTCGAAGAAGATACGAATCTCGGTGATGCGGCGCTGAGGTTTGTCAACATATTTTACCACCTCACGAATAACGGGCGTGCGAGGGTCCCCTCCAGCGTGGTCGAAAGGCAACATAGGAGCGCCCCCAAAATCGGCCGACGCATACGACGATGCGGAGCGCTCGCCAGACAGTGATGCATCAGGAGCACCGTCCTGAGCCTCAGATTCAGCAGGCGTATCCTTAACATACATATCCCCCTCGCCAAACATAAGCCACGACATGTTGAGTTTAGGGAAGCGACGGTGCAGTGCCTCAGCATGATTCAGTGTCGGGCTGGTGCGCCCGTTGAAAATACTTGACAAGGTGGCAGGACTTATTCCAGTGGTGGCTGCAAAGTCTTTTTGGTTGAGCCGCTCCTGCAACATGATTTGTTTGATACGATCCTTCATTCTATACGTCCGGGTGGGCTGCACCCTCTGATTTCAGGTTTCTAATTCAATACAAAGTTACAAAATTAAATTCATATCACCAAATCTACATATCAAAAATTAAAACCCGAACGCGAGGATTTGATACAGATATGGAGATTTGCATTTCAAAAGTCGACGAAATACGGTGTGTAGAGTGCTGAATATTCATTTCTATTTGTATATGTGAATGCATTTAAGAATGTGAATGAGCAAAACGCGGATATTTCACTGGGTTTTAGAATAATAAAGGGCCTCGTACGAGTATTTCCTTTACGAAATGAATACAACGGGCGAAAGCGTGCCTGGAAATGTCGTACAATGCATGAATACGGCATGCAATACCCACTGAATTTAAGTATATTACAAAGCATAACAAACGTGAATGAATATTCATTCATACTATCAAATCGATGCAAACAAACTTTGTGAATTAATATTCATTACTATATCGAAATCCGAAACGGCGGAGGGATTTGGCTATCCGTATTCGAGAATCAAACTTTCCGTTCACATTTTTCGAAATTCAGTATTCAAAATCGCGAATCAAAGAAAATAGAAACCTAAACCGACGAGTGGCGTTTCGACGTCAAAATTGCACGGCTGGCCTATTTGCCGACAAGCGTACACGACAGAAATTCTACGCGATTCTCAGCGCACGCAATCTGGCGTGCAGCCCCCTATTTATGGGGAAAGGCACGAAAAAATTTGCCTCGCCGAAGCGAGGCAAATAGAGAAAAATCTAATGAAGAATGAAGAAAACAAGTTCCTTCAGCAACTCGCCTGGAGGCGTTTTGCAGCCCCCCACCCCCTTCGATTTGGCATCAGTTTGGCGTATTTCACTTATTATATCCATCACCTTCTTTCCTGAGTAATTCCGACGTGCCGGGATGATGGCCTGGCGACAAACCCAGGTAGACTTGCCGATGTACTGCGCAATGGCGTCGTCGCTCTGCGAGGGAGCGAAATAGGCCAGCAGGACATCGGAGAAAAGATTGAACAACGAAGACAGCGTAACGGGCAGGGCAAATGTGCGCGTATTACTGTCAAAGTATTTCACTATCTGATTAGCCTTATACACATCGCGCAGGGCAAGGGCATTCTGCAGTTCGAAGTTGTTGAAGTCCTTACTCATGCCTGTCAGTTCTTCCACCAGTTTGGCCCCCACCCTCGTCTCGCCCCGGGGCACGGCCAGGAGCAGTTTGTCCATCTCCGTCGCCAGGCGACTGAGGTCGCTGCCCACGTGGTCGCAGAGCATCTGCACGGCCGAGGGTTCGATGGTCTTCTGCCGACGTTGCATGTAGGTAGTGACGAAGCCAGGCAGTTCGCGATCGTAGAGCCGTTTCGACTCGAACACGACGCCGGCCTTCCGTATTTCCGAACCCAACGAACGGCGTCCGTCGAGCGTGCCGTGCTTGTGGCACAGGATGAGGACGGTGGCCGGATTGGGATTCTTGACGTACGCCACCAGTGCCTCCTTGTCCGACAGGGCCTGAAATTCGCGCACCATCACCACCCTCCGTTCGGCCATCATGGGGAACTGCCGGGCAATGGAGATGATGTCGTTGGCCCGCGTCTCTGCGCCGTACAGCAGGTCGTAGTTGAAGTCGCGTTCCTCCGGCGCCAATGCCTTGTCGAGGATGTACTGACTCAGGCGGTCGATGTAATAGTCCTCGTCGCCCATGAGCAGGTAGACCGTTGCGAAGCGGCCTGCCTGCACATCCTTGACAATGTCCATGTAATTGGGTCCTGCGTTTGTCTTTGCCATTAGTAATCAAACTTCAGGTGGCGGACGGTCTTCTTCTCCTGCTTAATCATTTCGAGGGCCTCGATGCCGATTTCCACGTGGTCCTGCACGTAGTTGGCCGTCACCAGATTGTCGCTCTCGGTGGTCTTCACGCCCTCGGGCGTCATGGGGTTGTCCGACACCAGCAGCAGGGCACCCGTGGGGATGTGGTTGGCGAAGCCGCAGGTGAAGAGCGTCGCCGTCTCCATGTCCACAGCCATCGCGCGCGTCTTCTTCAGGTATTCCTTGAACTCGTCGTCGTGCTCCCACACGCGGCGGTTGGTGGTGTAGACGGTGCCCGTCCAGTAGTCATGGCCCAGGTCGCGGATGGCCGACGACACGGCACGCTGCATCATGAAGGCGGGCAGGGCCGGCACCTCGGGTGGGAAGTAGTCGTTCGACGTACCCTCGCCGCGAATGCCAGCGATGGGCAGGATGAGGTCGCCCCGCTTCGTCTTGTTCGATATGCCGCCGCACTTGCCCAGGAACAGGCAGGCCTTGGGGCTGATGCTCGAGAGCAGGTCCATGATGATGGCCGCGTTGGGCGAGCCCATGCCGAAGTTTATCATCGTGATGCCCTCGGCCGTGGCCGAACGCATGTTCGACTGGTAGTCGGGCCGTTCCACGCCATAGCGGTCGCAGAAGATGTCGACGTAGTTGTTGAAATTGGTCAGCAGGATGTACTCGCCGAAGTCCTCCAGCGGGCGGTTGGTATACCTGGGCAGCCAATTCTCCACGATTTCTTGTTTCGTTTTCATAGTTTCTCCGTATATTTTCTCGCAAAGATACAAAATAAAGTGAAAAGTGGAAAGTGAAAAATGAAAAATTGTTTGTACCTTTGCACTATGCAAGCACTGAACCTGCCACCAGCCGACCTGCGGCTATCGCAACGCGAGGGCCAAACCGCTGTGTTCGACCCCCTGCGCCGCCGCTATGTCCGGCTGACGCCCGAGGAGTGGGTGCGCCAGCATTTCGTGCACTATCTCATCCACCACAAGGGCTACCCCGAGGGGCTGCTGGCCAATGAGGTGTCGCTCTCGCTGAACCAAACCGCCAAGCGCTGCGACACCGTGCTCTACGACCAGCACGCACACCCCCGGATGATCGTCGAGTACAAGGCGCCGCACATCCAACTCTCGCAGCGCACCTTCGACCAAATCAGCCGCTACAACATCGTCCTGCGCGTCCCCTACCTCATCGTCAGCAACGGCATGCAGCACTACTGCTGTCGCGTCGACCTGGAACGGCAGACGTACCAGTTTCTGCGCGAGATTCCCGACTACACGGTGCTGTGATACGCGAGGGGAAAAATAAGATTAGTAATCTTCTGCCGATAAGATTAGTAATCTTACGACGATAAGATTAGTAATCTTCTGCCGATAAGATTAGTAATCTTCCGCCGACAGGATTCGCATCCGCGCGCAGGCAGGCGAAATATAGAAGATATAAAAAATGTGAAATGCGCGCGTAGTACGTAGATTTTTCGTATCTTTGCACGCGATTAACAGAAAACGACTATGAAACGACTGATAGTGATGCTTATCTTGACGGTGGCCGGAGCAACCGGGCAAAGCCTGATGGCACAGAACCACCGCGACTATATCCGGCGCGGCAACCGCCAGTACCGCGACTCCATCTACGACAAGGCACAGGTGCTGTACCAGAAGGGTCTGGAGAAGGACAGCGACTGCGTGCAGTTGAACTACAACCAGGGAAATGCGCTGCTGATGCAGGGACAGCCAAAAGACGCCATGCGGCTGTACGAAAAGGCATCGAAGGTGGAGCACGACCCCGGACGCCGACACCAGATTTTCCACAACATGGGCGTGATACTGCAGGCACAAAAGCAGTTCGCACCCGCCATCGAGGCCTACAAGGAGGCGCTGCGCAACGACCCGTCGGACCACGAGACGCGCTACAACATGGTGCTCTGCCAACGGCAACTGAAGAACCAGCAGCAGGACCAGGGCGGACAGGACGACAAGAACGGCGACCAGCAGGACAAGGACAAACAGAAGCAGGAGCAGCAGCAAAAACAGCAGCAGAAGAACGACAAAAAGGAAGAGCAGAAGCAACAGCAACAGCAGCAACAGGAGAACCAGATGAGCCGCGAGAATGCCGAGCAGATGCTGAACGCTGCCATGCAGAACGAACGCCAGACGCAGGACAAGGTGAAGCAGCAACAGCAACAGGCTCGGCCGCGCCGACTGCAGAAACAATGGTGACGATTAGGATAATAAGAATTAAGGATTAAGGATCAAGAATTAAGAATTAAGAATTGGTGGGTGACACCCATTGTTTGATATAGGATTATGACCATGCGACGCATCGTATTATTCATTCTCATTCTCTCATTTTCTCACACGCTCATCTTCGCACAAGTCAGGGTCACCGTGCAGGCCCCCTCGCAAACGGAAGAGGGGCAGCGCATACGCGTGAGTTACGTAGTGAACACGCAGGACGTGGAGGACATACAGGTGGGCGAGTTCCCGGGCTTCGAACTGCTGTTCGGCCCCTCGACATCGTCGTCGAGCAGTTTCTCGATGGTGAACGGAAAGACCACGCACTCGAGCCAGATGACCTTCACCTACACCCTGCTGGCCAAGAAGGAGGGCACGCACAAACTGCCCGTGGCCACCGTGAAGAGCGGCGGACAGACCTACAGGAGCAACCAGGCGAGCATCGAGATACTGAAGGGTGACCCCTCGGCACAGTCGGGACAAGGCGGGCAGTCGGCACAGGGCGGACAGGCAAATCGCATGCGCACCCAGAGCGCCGGCGACCGCATCACGAAGGACGACCTGTACATCACCGTCACGGCCTCGAAGCATCACCTCTATGAGCAGGAAGCCGTGCTGCTGACCTATAAACTGTACACGCTGGTGAGCATCGACCAGTGCCTGGGCAAGATGCCCGAACTGGACGGGTTCCATACGCAGGAAATCGAACTGCCGCAGCAGAAAAGCCTGAAGTACGAACGCGTGAACGGACGCACGTACGGCACAGTGGTGTGGAGCCAGTATGTACTGTTCCCCCAGAAGACGGGAAAACTCACCGTCCCGGCCATCAACTTCGAGGCCGAGGTGGTGCAGCAGGACCGCAGCATCGACCCCTACGACGCCTTCTTCGGAGGCGGCACGTCGCTTGTCCGCGTGAAGAAGACCATCGTGGCACCGGCCGTGGAACTGCAGGTCGACCCGCTGCCCACACGCCCGGCCAACTTCTCGGGAGCCGTCGGCACACAGTTCACGGTGAGCGGTTCGCTCACACCCGAACAGGTGGACGCCAACGATGCCGTATCGCTGCGCCTGGTGGTGAGCGGCGTGGGCAACATGAAACTGATGAAGGCACCCAACGTGTCCTGGCCGAAGGACTTCGAGACCTACGACCCCAAGACGAACGACAAGAGCCGTGTGGGCACGAACGGCGCCTCGGGCAACATCGTCTACGACTATACGGCCGTTCCGCGACATGGCGGACGCTACACCATTCCGCCCGTGGAGTTCTGCTACTTCGATACGGGCACGAAGTCGTACAAGACGCTGCGCACCGACTCGTTCCACGTGGCCGTGGCCAAGACGGCCAGCGGCAGCATCCGGCGCGCCCACAACCAGGAGGACCTGACCGTACTGAACAGCGACATCCGCTACATCAAGACGGCCGGAGCCAACGTCAAGCCCAAGGGGAGTTCGTTCTTCGGGAGCACAACGTATGCGCTGACCTACCCCGTTGCCATAGCGCTGTTCCTCATGATGGTGACCATCTTCTATAGTCAGGCGAAGGCCAATGCCAACGTGGCCCGCCGTCGGGGCAAGAAGGCGGGCAAGGCCGCTGCCAAGCGCCTGAAGAACGCATCGAAACTGCTGAAGCAGGGCGAGGCAAAACCCTTCTACGAAGAGGTGATGCGTGCGCTGTGGGGCTATGTGGGCGACAAACTGAACCTGCCCGTCACCGAACTGTCGAAGGAGAACGTCGGCGAGCAACTGCAGCAGCGTGGCGTCGACGAGGAACTCGCCGGACGGCTGTTGCGCGCCATCGGCGACTGCGAGTTTGCCCAGTATGCTCCTGGCGACGCCGCTGCCACGATGGATCGCATCTTCAGCGAAGCCACGGAGGTCATCAATGCACTGGACACCGTCTTGTGAACCCGCATATAGAAAAAACACAGATTACACAGATTTAATTGAACATAAATCTACACAAATCATTCATAAATCCCGTTTATAGAAACTTATGTCTGATTTATGGACATTTATGTTCCCTCAATAATATACTGACAGATTTGAGTTAAAAGGATTAACGAAGAGCGGCGCACCCGAGATGTGGATGCGCCGCTCTATTATATATAATAAGGTATAAACCTTATAATTTACTTCCGTTGACTTATCCGCCGAAGTTAACTTCGTTGACTTTGGCTACGCTCGGAAATGCTAAAGCAAACTTTGCATTTCTCTCACTAACCGCCAAAGTTATCGAAGCGGATCATGTCGTCCTCAACACCGAGAGAGTGCAAGAGGTCGAGCACGGTCTTGGCCATCATTGGAGGTCCGCAGAGGTAGTACTCGCAATCTTCGGGTGCCTCGTGGGCCTTCAGGTAGGTGTCGCCCATGACGGGTGCCACGAAGCCCGGAGTGTACTTGATGCCTGCTGCGTCGGCCTTCGGGTCGGGACGGTCGAGGGCCAGGTGGAAGTGGAAGTTGGGGAAGTCCTTCTCCAACTGCAGGAAGTCGTCGAGGAAGGGGATTTCCTCCAGGGCG
>JAFSXQ010000081.1 GCA_017444005.1 Bacteroidaceae bacterium
GTAGGGCTGGCCCTGCGCGAGGGGTTCAACAAGTGGGCGCAGATGGGCATCGCACTATACGCCACCCACGAACTGAAGACCTACACCCTGCCCACCCTCGGCACCGACACCGTCGGACAGAAGCGCTACAACGAGAACACGTTCTACGTGGGCGGTCGTCTCTCTCGCACACAGGGGAAACTCATACACTACGACATCAACGGCGAGGTGGCCCTCGTGGGCGACGAGGTGGGTAACTTCGACGTCAACGGAACGGCCACGCTTGACCTCCGAATCAGCAAACGCGACACCCTGCAGGTGGAGGTCAATGCCTTCATTCAGGACCTCGAGCCCGACTTCTATTTCCAGCACTACCACAGTCAGTTCCTCTGGTGGGACAACGACCTCAGCAAGGAGTTCAAGACGCGCATCGAGGGCGCCCTCCACCTGCCACGCATCGGCACTCGCCTCAGCGTAGGGCTGGAGAACGTGAAGAACTACACCTACTATGCGATGCAGAACACGCTCGTGGGCACCGACGCGACGAGCACGCTCGCTGCCGACTACACCCACGACGTGGCCGCACGGCAGCACGGCAGCAACATCCAGGTCTTCTCCGCCCGCCTGCAGCAACGCCTCCACTTCGGTCCCTTCAACTGGGACAACGACGTCACCTACCAAACCACCAGCAACGCCGACGTGCTGCCCCTGCCCAAGGTTACGCTCTACAGCAACATGTATCTCGGGTTCCGCATCGCCAAGGTGCTGAACATCGAACTGGGTGCCGACCTGCGCTACTTCACCCGCTACTACGCCCCCGACTACAGCCCTGCCATCCAGCAGTTTGCCGTACAGGACGCCGCCAACCCACGCATACAGATTGGCAACTATCCCATCGTCGGGGCCTACCTCAACATGCACATCAAGCACTGCCGCATGTACTTTGCAATGACGCACGTGAACGCCGGTTCGGGCCACATGTTCTGGGCTCCGCACTACCCGATGGACCCACGCACCTTCCACTTCGGCGTATCGTGGAATTTCTTTAATTAAGATTGAAGAATTGAAGGATTGAAGGATTTAAGAATTGGAGATATGAAACAGATAAAATGGGGCTTCATCGGATGCGGTGAAGTGACGGAGAAGAAATCAGGACCTGCCTTCAGCCTTGTGCCCGGGTCGAGTGTGGTGGCCGTGATGAGCCGCAATCTGGATAAAGTGAAGTCCTACGCCCAGCGCCACAACATACCCCGCTGGTACACCGATGCACAGGCGCTGGTCGACGACCCCGAAGTGGATGCCGTCTACATCGCCACACCGCCCTCCAGCCATGCCACCTATGCCATCATGGCCATGAAGTCGGGCAAGCCCGTCTACGTGGAGAAGCCCCTGGCCGCCAGTTATGCCGAGTGCCAGCGCATCAACCACATCTCGGAGCAGACGGGCGTCCCCTGTTTCGTGGCCTATTATCGCCGCTATCTGCCCTACTTCCAGCGCGTCAAGCAACTGGTGGACGAGGGTGCGATCGGCAAGGTTATGAGCGCACAGATACGCTTTGCCGTACCCCCGCGCGACCTCGACTACGACCGCGAGAACCTGCCCTGGCGCGTCCAGCGCGACATTGCCGGAGGCGGCTACTTCTACGACCTAGCGCCCCATCAGATAGACCTGCTACAGGAGATGTTCGGCCCCATTCTGCGCGCCCACGGCTATTGCACGAATCGCGGCGGGCTCTATCAGTCGGAGGACACCGTCTCGGCAGCCTTCCAGTTCTCCGACGGCATGCCCGGCTCCGGCTCGTGGTGCTTCGTGGCCAACAATTCGGCACGCGTCGACCGCATCGCCATCGGTGGCGAACTGGGCAGCCTCCACTTCTCCGTCTTCACCTACGAACCCATCGTCCTGCTCACCGAGGCGGGCCGCCAGGAGTTCACGGTTCCCAATCCGCCACACGTGCAGATGCCGCTCATCGCGAACATCGTCCAGCACCTGCAGGGCACGGCGCACTGCACCTGCGACAGCGTCAGCGCCACGACCGTGAACTGGGTGATGGACCGCATCCTCGGTAAGAGTTGAAAAACACCATACCGATGTTTTGCAGATAAGATTAGTAATCTTACAAGCAGAAGATTACTAATCTTTCGCCCTTAAGATTAGTAATCTTCCGCCAACATGTGCGCACATACGCGTGCGCGCAATCCTTTATCTATTACTCCCAGTACAGCATCTGCCGGTTGATGTTCCACTTGTGGTCCTTCGGGAAGTCGTCGCCCTCCCAGGCTTTCTTCGAGGTCCACTTCTCAGGCGCATCCGTCCAGAAGGGGTCGTCGGCAGGCAGGCCCAGCGGCATGAAGGCCAGCGAGGTCATGTAGAGCGAGCCGTTGTTGGTGTACCAGTCGGCCACGTTGGGATGACTGCCCACGAAGCCGATGGTCAGGTAGCCGTCCTTCGTGAAGTTCGACGCACCCTTACCCTCGAACATGCGCTTCATGACGGCCGTAATGCCGGCACGCACCTGTCCGTTGTGCAACTCCTCGGGCAGTTGCTTCATCCAAGCCAACTGAGCCAGCGGCTGCAGGACGGCCAGGCGGTAGGGAATGCTGCGACCCACGACGGGGAATGTGCCTTCGGGCGAGATGAAGCGTTCGAGGATGACCGAGTACTTCTGCATGCGCTTCACCACCTCCTTCAGGCGGTTGGTAGCACCGTTGCGGTTGTCGCCGTGCGAGCGGATGAGGTAGGTGTTGTTACCCTGGCGGGCGCTAATCATCTGCAGGCACTCGGTGTACATGGGCTGAATGACGTAGGCGTTGTAGTAGTCGAAGGCAAACGAGGGGCCGTCGCTGTAGAGGCCGTCGCCGATGTACCATTCTTCAGCCTTCGACATAGCCATCTTGATGCGGAAGGCATCGTAGCCGCCACCTGCATACATCAGGAACGACTCTTCCATACCCACGAACAGAAGCCAGTTGGTGTAGGGCGGGTCGTAGCGGCGCAGACCCTGCAATTCCTTGATATAGCGTGCTTTGGTCAGCGAATCCAGCGGTTCCCAGAGGGCGCTGTAGCCGCGGAACAGGCTCTCGACAACGTAGGCAGCATCCACCAGGGTCTGTCCGCCACTCGTCCATCCGAGGTAGTCAGAACTCTCGGGGTCAACGGCGTTCTTGTAGGCCTGCAGCGCCCACTCACGCAACTGCTTGCGCTTCAAGCCTTCGGGCGTATCGTCGTCGGGCAATGTCAGCCAGGGAGCAATGCCCGCCATCAGTCGGCCGAAGCATTCCATGTAGGCCACCTTCTTGTCGCGGTTATCCCACGTCGGCGAGAGTTCCAGCTTCATGTTCTGCTGCAGCGTACCCTTCGCCATGTTTTCCAGTACGGGTGCAGCCATCGTATAGGCCAGTTCCACCCAATAGGCACGGTCGCTCTGACCGTCGCCCAACGGGTTCTCTGCCATCTGCACCTTCTTCTTCCCACCGGCCATAGCCATTCCTGCAGCGAACAAGAGCACAGATAATATAAGGAGCAAACGTCTCATTAATTCTTAATTCTTAATTGTTAATCCTTA
>JAFSXQ010000082.1 GCA_017444005.1 Bacteroidaceae bacterium
CGGAAAACTGCAAATATATTTGTGTTTTCGCTCACTTAATCGTACCTTTGTACGCGCAAACTTAAACGACACGATTATGCGAGTAGCAATTGTAGGCGCCAGCGGCGCAGTAGGACAGGAATTCCTGAGAGTGCTCGACGAGCGTAACTTCCCCATCGACGAACTGCTGTTGTTCGGTTCGAAGCGCAGTGCGGGGACGAAGTACACCTTCCGTGGTAAGGAAATAGAAGTGAAACTTCTCCAGCATAATGATGATTTCAAGGGCGTGGACATCGCCTTCACCAGCGCCGGCGGCGGCACCAGCCAGGAGTTTGCCGAGACCATCACCAAGCACGGTGCGGTGATGATTGACAACAGCAGCGCCTTCCGCATGGACGAGGACGTGCCCCTGGTGGTGCCCGAGTGCAACGCTGAGGACGCGCTGAACCGCCCACGCAACATCATCGCCAACCCCAACTGTACGACCATCATGATGGTGGTGGCCCTGCAGGCCCTGGAGAACATTAGCCACATCCGGCGCATCCACGTGGCCTCGTATCAGGCTGCCAGCGGTGCCGGTGCTGCGGCTATGGCCGAACTGTACGAGCAGTATCGCCAGGTATTGGCCGGTGAGAAGCCTACCGTTGAGAAGTTCGCCTACCAGTTGGCCTTCAACGTCATCCCCCAGATCGATGTGTTCACCGATAATGGGTACACGAAGGAGGAGATGAAGATGTACAACGAGACGAAGAAAATCATGCACACCGATGCCCTCTGTTCGGCCATGTGTGTCCGCGTGCCTTCGCTGCGCTGCCACAGCGAGAGCGTCTGGGCCGAGACGGAGCGCCCCGTCAGCGTGGAGGAGTTCCGCGAGGCCGTCCGCAACGGCAAGGGCCTGCAACTGGAGGACGACCCCGGACAGAAGGTCTACCCCATGCCGTTGTTCCACGAGAACTGCGACAACGTCTTCGTAGGTCGCATCCGCAAGGACCTGGCCAATCCCAACGGCATCACGTTCTGGCTCGTTTCCGACCAGATAAAGAAGGGGGCCGCGCTGAATGCCGTGCAGATAGCGGAGTACTTGATTGAAGTCGGGAACTTGAAATAGGGCGAACACTCGGAATAACATTACCTTAATAACCATGAAAAAACTCTTATTGCTGGTGCTTCTGGCCGTCGTGGGAATCCACGCCGAGGCACAAAACGTGAGTGTTAGCAAGGCGCGTTTCCAGAATGGCGACGACCTGAGTTGGGCAAAGCCCGAACTGAACGATGCCGCGTGGGCCGAGATTGACATGACCCGGAACTGGGACAAGCAGGGCTACGTCATCAATCAGGGCTACGGTTGGTATCGCGTGCACCTGAACATCCCCAGCAGCCTGCTGAAGGGGGCCGACCAGCAGCGCATCGTGGTGTTCGACCTGCCCAAGGCCGACGATGCCGACGAGTGCTACCTCAACGGCAAGTTGATTGGCAAAACGGGCGGTATGCCGGGCGACAAGAACGGCTATCGTTCTGCCTGGAGCCGCGTGCGCAGTTACCCCGTCGACGTGAAGACGGGCGGCATCCGCTGGGACGGCGACAACGTTGTGGCCATCCGTGTGTACAACGGCGGCGAACCCGGTGGACTGTTCGACAACCCGTTGTCGGTGCGCATGCCGAACGTCATCGAGGGACTGTCGATGCACTTCACCGACGTGAACGACGGACAGGCCCACTGCGACGTGGAACTGAGCAATGCCTATCCGCTGTCGCCTAGCGGCACACTCGCCGTCACTGTCACCGACCGCGAGACAGGGGCCAAGATTGGCGGACTGACGAAGAAACTCGCCCCCAAGCAGGGCAAGCCCCTGCGCGTGAGCGTGCCCTACGATAAGAAGAAGACGTGCCTGCTGACGGCCACCTTCACCGACGCTAAGACGGGCAAGACCCTCAGCCAGCAATTGCCGCTGAAGTACATCCTGACGCCCGCCGCACCGGCCACACCGCGCTTCAACGGTGCCCCGCTCTTCGGTGTACGTCCCAACTCCCCCGTCATCTACCGCTTCCCCGTCTCGGGCGAACGGCCCATGAAGTTCCGGGCCGACAATCTGCCTGCCGGTCTGGAACTGTCGGAGAGTGACGGCGTGCTGAGCGGTAAGATGTCGAAGTCGGGCAACTACACCTTCACCGTCACCGCCGAGAATGCCAAGGGCCGCGCCTCGCAGGAGTTTACACTGAAGGTGGGCGACCGCATGATGGCGCTCACGCCCCCCATGGGCTGGAACTCGTGGAACTGCTGGGCACTGAGCGTGTCGCAGGAGAAGGTGATGTCGTCGGCACAGGCGCTCATCGACAAGGGCCTGGCCGACTATGGCTACTGCTACATGAACATCGACGACGGCTGGGAAGCAGCCGATCGCAACCCGGACGGCACCATCGGTGTGAACGAGAAGTTCCCCTCGATGAAGGCGCTGGGCGACTGGCTCCACGAGCGCGGACTGAAGTTCGGCATCTACTCATCGCCCGGCGACTACACCTGCGGCGGCTACCTGGGCTCGATCGACCACGAGCAGCAGGATGCCGAATCGTACAACAGTTGGGGCATCGACTATCTGAAATACGACTGGTGCGGTTATAGCCGTGCACACGCCAAGGAAAGGGACAAGGGCGTCGCCTCCTACGTGCGCCCCTACCTGCTGATGCAGAAGTTCCTGCGCGACCAGCCCCGCGACATCTTTTACAGCCTCTGTCAGTACGGCATGGCCAAGGTGTGGGAATGGGGACACTTCGTGGATGCCAACAGTTGGCGCACGACGGGCGACATCACCGACACCTGGGCCTCGATGTACGACATCGGCTTCCGCCGTCAGGCCGGCCTCGCCCCCTACGCCGCACCCGGACACTGGAACGACCCCGACATGCTCATCGTCGGCAAGGTGGGCTGGAGCAGCAACTTGCGCGACTCACGCCTGACGCCCGACGAACAGTACACCCACATCACCCTCTGGACCTTGCTGGCCTCGAACATGCTCATTGGTTGCGACATCGCCCAGATGGACGATTTCACCGTCGGACTACTCTGTAACCACGAGGTGAACCTCATCAATCAGGACATCCTCGGCCATCAGGCCGACCGCAGCTTGAAGCAGGGCGACATCGAAGTCTGGACGCGTCCGCTTGCCGATGGCGGCACAGCCATTGGTGTCTTCAACGTGGGCGGCACGGACCAGAAGGTTGACATCCGCACCCTCGTACCTGAAGTGGCCAGGGCCAAGACGGTTCGCGACCTGTGGCGCCAGAAGGACCTCACGGCAGGCGAACTCTCCTGTACCATCCCCACGCACGGATGCCGATACCTGAAGATTACTAATTAAAAAAGAATAGGCTGTGTCGTTCATTCGGCACAGCCTATTCTTTTTTAATTCAGCAAGGGTTCGGCGAAGGATTTATTCCCGCTTGGCCTTCCACGCCGGCACGCCCGAGTTGCAGGGATAGACGGCGGCCATGTGGATACGGAACTGCAGGGTACTGTAGGCCGGAATGGTGCCGTGGTCGCTGGTGCCATAGCCCAGTCGGTAGGGGATGTACACCATCCAGTCGTCGCCCTCCACCATGTACTGCAGAGCGGTGTAGTAGCCGACGATGAACGACGAGACGGGGGCCAGCGACGGGGCAGCGGTTGCTGTGTTGAATTCACCGTAGTAACTCTGGTCGAACACCTCTTGGCGCAGGCTGTCGACGTACTGTCCGGCGGCGTTGTAGTCCCTGTAGGTGGTGGGCATCATCCAACCGCGATAACTGACGCGCACGGTGTCGCTCCATTCGGGTGTCAGCGAGCCGATGCCGCGTGTGATGATGCGTGCGCAGATGCTGTCGTCCACGCGCCCTGTGTTGTAGTCCTGTGCCTGGTCCAGTCGCTTTATCATGCGCCACGGGCAGTGGTCCTGCCATTCGTCGCCGTATTGTACCTTCGCATCAGCGATGGCCGTGCGGGCTGAGTCGGCTATCGACCGGAACCACACCTCGTTCCGTGCCTGCCAGTCGTAGTAGGGATCCCACACCGTTTCATCCTCGGAACAGGATACTAAAAACAAGGAAACAATAATAGATGTCCAAACAAAATTCTTCATATTATACTAAACACAGATTACACAGATTACACGGATTTCCTTGCCTGTTATATTGAACACAGATTACACAGATGCGTTATTCACATACCAAATCTCTCATATTTCAGGGAGGTTTCTCCAAAGTTTATCAAGAGCGCAACTGCTGCTTTAGCCACTTTCCCGTAATTAATGGTTTGGGCTCGATGGATGTCATCCAGTTCTTTTACGGCTTTCAACTCCACAATAATTTTATCATAGCAAATGAAATCGGGTATAAACTCCGTACTTAATTCAATGCCTTTGTATTGAACATGGATAGGAGTCTCCCTTACATACGGAATGTTCTCTCTATTTAGTTCCACTTCCAGTGCTTCTTGATAGACTTTTTCCGTAAATCCACATCCCAATGTCCGATGCACAGACATTGCAGCACCAATTATTTGGTACGTCTCATTCTTATAGATGTAACTATCCATGAATATTGAGCATATCAGAGCCTCTTGCTATGCGGGAATCTGTGAAATCTGTGTAATCTGTGTTCTAGTAATTATTTGTCTATCTGCTTCAGGAGTGACGTTATCGACACCTTGTCCTCGATGATGCCGCGCAGGTCGGCGATGTTGACGCGGTGCTGCTCCATGGTGTCGCGGTCGCGGAGGGTAACGGTGTTGTCCTCCATGGTCTGCTGGTCGACGGTGACGCAGTAGGGGCAACCGATGGCATCCATGCGGCGGTAGCGCTTGCCTATCTGGTCCTTCTCCTCGTACTTGCAGTTGAAGTGGAAGCGCAGGTCCTTGATAATCTCCTGGGCCTTTTCGGGCAGTCCGTCCTTCTTGGTCAGGGGGAAGACGGCCAATTTCACGGGAGCCAGGGCAGCGGGCAACTTCAGCACGACGCGGCTCTCGCCATTGGGCAGTTGCTCCTCGCAGTACGAGTGGCACATGACGCTGAGGAACATGCGGTCCACACCGATGGAGGTCTCGATGACGAACGGCGTGTAACTCTCGTTTGTCTCGGGGTCGAAGTATTCAATCTTCTTGCCGCTATATTTGGCGTGCTGACTGAGGTCGAAGTTCGTGCGCGAGTGGATGCCCTCCACTTCCTTGAAGCCGAACGGCATATGGAACTCGATGTCCGTGGCGGCGTTGGCGTAGTGGGCCAGTTTGTCGTGATCGTGGAACCGGTAGTTCTCGGCGCCAAAGCCCAGGGCTTGGTGCCAGGCCATGCGCGTCTGCTTCCA
>JAFSXQ010000083.1 GCA_017444005.1 Bacteroidaceae bacterium
CGAGAGCATGCGGCTGATGAAGGGCCACAAGATGGACTACTTCCTGCTGCAACTCAGTTTCCTCGGCTGGTACATTCTGGTCTTCCTCACCTTGGGCATCGGTGCCCTTTGGCTGGCCCCGTACGTCAATGCCGCCACGGCTCACTTCTACGAGTCGCTGAAGGCCCAGGATGTTCCCGCAGAATAATCCTCACCGGATATAAAGAGGGTGTGTCGTTTGACACACCCTCTTTTCTTGTTTTTGTCAGAATCCTGCGGCAACGAGTATTGCAACTATGAGGATGACGATGTTCCAGATGTTGGTGGAACGACTGTTCTCATTCCAATAGAAGAGCAGGCCGATGGAGGCCAGGATGATGAGGACAAGGCTGGGCCAATAGAGCACCTCGAGCCAACGGCGGCAGAAGTAGAGCACAAAGCCCAGCAGTCGCAGGTCGTTCAGGATATTTCTCATCGTTTACTTCGTTTATGCGTCGATGTTGGCGAAGGTGGCGTTCTTTTCGATGAACTCGCGGCGCGGGCCCACGTCCTCGCCCATGAGCATGGAGAATACGTAGTCGGCACCGGCGGCGTCCTCGATGGTCACCTGCTTCAGCAGTCGCGTCTCGGGGTTCATGGTCGTCTCCCACAGTTGCTCGGGGTTCATTTCACCCAGACCTTTGTAGCGCTGGGTGAAGATGCCGTCCTCGCGTCCGCCGTTGTACTTTTCCATGAAGCGCAGGCGATCCTGCTCCGTGTAGCAGTACTCCTCGGTCTTGCCCAGGCGGCAGCGGTAGAGGGGTGGGGTGGCGATGTAGAGGTGGCCCTTCTGGATGAGTTCGGGCATGTAGCGATAGAAGAGGGTCATCAGCAGGGTGTCGATGTGCGAGCCATCGACATCGGCATCGGTCATGATGATGACCTTGTAGTAGCGCAGTTTCTCGTAGTTGGCCTCCTTGGAGTCCTCGCCCAGACCGAAGCGTACGCCCAGGGCCTGGATGATGTTGTTCACTTCCTCGTGTTCGAAGGCCTTGTGCCACATGACGCGCTCCACGTTGAATATCTTACCGCGGATGGGCAGGATGGCCTGGAACTGGCGCGAGCGGCCCTGCTTGGCCGAGCCGCCGGCGGAGTCACCCTCCACGATGAACATCTCGCAGTTGGCGGGGTCCTTGTCGGAGCAGTCGGCCAGTTTGCCGGGCAGTCCGCCGCCGCCCATGGGCGACTTGCGCTGCACGTTCTCGCGGGCCTTGCGGGCTGCTACACGGGCCGTGGCGGCCAGGATGACCTTGTCCACGATGAGTTTGGCCTCCTGGGGGTGCTCCTCCAGGTAGTTGGCCAGGGCCTCGCCCACGGCCTGCTGCACGTAGCCGCTGACTTCCGAGTTGCCCAACTTCGTCTTGGTCTGTCCCTCGAACTGCGGTTCGGCCACCTTCACGCTGATGACAGCGGTCAGGCCCTCGCGGAAGTCCTCACCGCTTATCTCCACGTGGTTCTTGGCCAACTTCTCCAGTTCCTTCTGGCACTGCTGTTCGGCGTAGGACTTCAGGGTGCGGGTCAGCGCGGCGCGGAAACCGGCCACGTGGGTGCCACCCTCGATGGTGTTGATGTTGTTGACGTAGGAATGCAGGTTCTCAGAGTAGGCCGTGTTGTACATGATGGCCACCTCGATGGGGGTGTTCTGCTTCTCGGTGTTCAGGTAGATGACGTCGCCCGTCAGCGGTGTGCGCGAGGAGTCGATGTAGCGCACGAAGTCGCGCAGTCCGCCCTCGCTGTAGAACACCTCCTGGCGCTCGCCCTCGATGCCCACCTTCTGGTTTTCCTCCAGTCGCTTGTCCGTCAGTGTGATGTGTATGCCGGCGTTCAGGTAGGCCAGTTCCCTCATGCGGTTGGCCAGGATGTCGTACTTATACGTCGTGGTGATGAAGATGCTGCCGTCGGGCCAGAACTGCTGGCGTGTGCCGCGCAGTTCGGTCTCGCCGATGACCTCCACGCCCGTCACGGGCTTGCCCTTGGCGTACTCCTGCTGGTAGACTTTGCCGTCGCGGTAGACGGTGCTGACCATGCGGGTCGAGAGGGCGTTGACACAAGAGACGCCGACGCCGTGCAGACCACCGCTGACCTTGTACGACCCCTTGTCGAACTTACCACCGGCGTGCAGCACGGTCATGACGACCTCCAGGGCCGACTTGTGCTCCTTCTCGTGCATGTCGACGGGGATACCGCGACCGTTGTCCTGCACGGTGATGGAGTTGTCCTCGTTTATGGTCACCTCGATGTGCGTACAGAAGCCCGCCAGGGCCTCGTCGATGGAGTTGTCCACGGTCTCGTAGACCAGATGGTGGAGACCCTTCTCCGAGATGTCTCCGATGTACATGGCCGGGCGTTTGCGCACGGCTTCCAGTCCCTCCAGGACCTGGATGTTGGCGGCCGAATACTGGGCCTGCTCTTGCTGTTCTATATCCTGATATTCTTCCATAATTCGTTGTCGGTAGAAGTTTCTTATTTGTACCTCTTTAATGCGCGCACAAAGATACGAAAAAAAAATAACTTATGGAAATAAATTGGCATAAAAAAGCGGCCACCCCGCTATGGGATGGCCGCTATGGATTTCCGTCGTCCGATGGTATTAGCCCAGTTTAGCGATGTAGCGGGCGAGTTTCGACTTCAGGTTTGCAGCCTTGTTCTTGTGGATGCTGTTCACCTTGGCCAGTTTGTCCAGAGTCTTCTGCACGCTGGGGTACATCTCAAGGGCAGCAGCCTTGTCGGTTGTTGCGCGCAACTTGCGAACAGCATTACGCATGGTCTTAGCGTAGTATCTGTTGTGCAGTCTTCTCTTCTGCTCCTGACGGATTCTCTTGAGAGATGATTTGTGGTTTGCCATTTTTATATATCTTTTAACTTTTTAACTTTCAACGTTC
>JAFSXQ010000084.1 GCA_017444005.1 Bacteroidaceae bacterium
CGCGTGGAGAGCGACCTGCTGGGGGCCGCCCATGCCCTGTGTGGCTACCGCGAGGGCATCGCCTGCATCCTGGGCACGGGCTCCAATTCGTGCCTCTACGACGGACGGCGCATCGCCGCAAACATGTCGCCGCTCGGGTGGATTCTGGGCGACGAAGGCAGCGGTGCCGTGCTGGGGCGCCTGCTGGTGGGCCAGGTGCTGAAGGGGCAGTTCTCCCCCACCCTGTGCCGGGCCTTCGAGGCCGAGACGGGACTCACGCGCCCACATGTAATAGATAAGGTATACCGCCAGCCGATGCCCAACCGCTTCCTGGCCTCGCTCGTACCTTTCCTGGGGCGCCACCGCGTGGAGGCTGAGGTACGCGACTTCCTCGTCGGCGAGTTCCGCCGTTTCTTCCGTCGCAACGTGGCCGGCTACGGCCGCACCGACCTGCCCGTGTCCTTCGTCGGAGGCATTGCCCACACCTACACCGACGAACTGGCCGAGGCCGCACGCCTCGAGGGCTTCACCCTGGGGCGCATACTGCAACGGCCCATCGACGACATCGTTGCCTACGTGCTGGGGTAAGATACAACGCCAGCGAAAGTTTCGGAGACGTGCGTAGAAACGGATGTGGAGAATAATCGCTAACTTTGCACCGACGAAACGAAAACCGAAAACAGCAAACGAGTTATGAAAAGAACGATTCTCTGCATCCTTGCACTGGTGGGCGCCCTCACGGCGAATGCCCAAAACCCCTATCTGCCCCTGTGGGAGCACCTGCCCGACGGCGAGCCCCGCGTGTTCGAAGACCCCGACCGTCCCGGCCACCTGCGTGCCTACATCATCGGTTCGCACGACACACACTACACCGAATACTGCGGCAACGACGTCCGCATGTGGTCGGCACCCGTCGAGGACCTCAGCCAGTGGCGCGACGAAGGCCCCATCTTCTCGTGGTTCGTCGACGGCCGCTGGGACACGATGTTTGCCCCCGACCTGGTGGAGACCGTCGACAAAGCGACGGGCAAGAAGACCTACTGGCTCTATCCCCACTCGCGCGGATGGCGCCGCGTACCGATGGTATGTAAGGGCGACCGCCCCGACGGCCCCTTCACACCGGTCAACCTGACGGACGACGGACGCCAGTGCCTGCCCGGCTCGCTCATCGACTTCGACCCGTCGGTGTTCGTCGAGAACATCACCGACCGCAAGGACCCCGACTACCAGCGCGGCTTCCGCGCCTACGTCTTCTACGGCTTCCAGCACTCCACGGCCTGCCAACTCGACCCCGCCACCATGTACTCGCAGCGACCGGGCACCGAACTCATCGACCCCTTCATACCCGCCAGCAGCCACGACGGCCGCCTCCTGGACAAGCCCGGCAGCGAATATAAAGCCCTCTACAAGGGACAGAACCCCTTGGACTTCAACTTCTTCGAGGCCAGCAGCATCCGTCAGGTCGGCAACAAGTACGTGATGGTCTTCTCCGGCCACAGCGGCAAGGAGTACGGACTGGGCAACACCAACTCGGCCCTGCGCTATGCCTACGGCGACTCGCCCCTGGGGCCCTGGCGCTCGGGCGGTGTGCTGGTGGACTCGCGCGGCGTGGTACCCAGCGAGGACGGTTCGCACCTCATCACCACCAATGCTGCCCACAACACCCACGGCTCCCTGCAGGAGATCAACGGCCAGTGGTACGTCTTCTACCATCGTCCGCCCCGCGGCTTCGGCAATGCACGCCAGGCAATGGTGGCCCCGGTGAAAATACGCTGGGACAAGAAGCCCGTGGCCAAGGGCGGACAGGTGTACATCACGGCCTACGACCCCTTTGCCCCCGATAACGCATGGACAGCCTCAGCCGCCGACGGCACGACCTACACCGGCGCCGAGGTCACGAGCGAAGGCTTCCAGATATTCGGTCTGCCCCCCTATCAGTACTACAGTGCCGGCATCGCCTGCTACATGACCGGCAACGAGTGGCTACAGGACAACCACGACGTCTGGAACAACTCGATGGACCTGGCCGGTATCACGAACCGCGGCATCATCGGCTTCAAGTACTTTGGCTTTGGCGGGCTCGACAGGGATGAGAAGGGCGTGAAGGCCTTCGAGGGAACGCGGCCGGGCGACGAGACGACGCTCTGTCTCACACTCACCCCGGGCGCTGGCGGCGCATTCCGCATTCACGTCATGCTCGACGGCCCCTACGCCAACGCCACCTGGAAGGGCCGCGAACTGGGCATCATCGATGTCCCCGACAAGGCCGAACGACGCCCGACGACCTACACCCTCCCCGTCCCCGACGTCGAGGGCCTCACGGGCAAGCACGCCATCTATCTCGTAGCCGAGGGGCCCGAGGTGCCGCAGCCCGAGCCTCAGCAGCGCGGCCAGTGGGGACGCCCGCAGCAGCCCCAGCGTCCGCAGGGTCTGTTCGACCTCCACGGAATCGGCTTCTCCAGGAAGGGCCGCACCTGCCAGCGTCCCGCCGTTCCGCAGGTCACCATCACCGTCGACGGCCAGCCGCTGCAAATGCCCGATACGCCCATCCGCACCACCAACGCCAACGGCCTGACCGAGTGCAACCGCTATCAACTCTACGGTCCGCTGAAGAACGGCTCCGTGCTGAAGGCCACCGCCGACAATCCCGACGTGCAGTGCAGCGTCGGCCCCATTGCAGACGGTCGCGCCACCGTGCGATGCACCTACAAGGGTAAGGAAAAGGTCTTCCTCATCAACTGAGGATTTGACGCATTCTGTCCCGAAACGGCGAAACGAAAAAGTCTTCATACGATTTTTTCGTGAAAAGAAATATCATAATATCATAAAACGGGCGTGCAAGGCCGATAAACAAAGCGATGCAGCGAATGATATTTCCTATGATATTTCTATGATATTATGATATTTCCCGACCCGAAAAAGGGCGTTTATACGAAATGCGACGCTATGTAGTTGGCCGTATACGACCGATACCGATGGGGCGGCGGCACTGTGCGCGAGGCGCACAGTGCCGTATCGTTTCAGCGAGTTCCACGCATGGAACTGATGAGTTCCACGCGTGGAACTCGCCTTAAG
>JAFSXQ010000085.1 GCA_017444005.1 Bacteroidaceae bacterium
AACTTGCCGTAGAGGCTGCCAAGCTGCGCGCGACCCTGGGTGAAATCAGCGATGCTTGTGAAAAAGTAGTAGGACGTTACAAGGCAGTAATCAGAACCATTTCAGGCGTGTATAGCAGTGAATCCAAGAACGACAAGGACTTCGAGAAGGCTTGTCAGTTGACCGAAGAGTTTGCAAAGAAGGAGGGCCGTCGGCCCCGTATCATGGTGGCCAAGATGGGCCAGGACGGTCACGACCGCGGTGCCAAGGTGGTAGCAACGGGCTACGCCGACTGCGGTTTCGACGTCGACATGGGTCCCTTGTTCCAGACACCCGCCGAGGCTGCCCGTGAGGCTGTGGAGAACGACGTGAACGTGGTGGGTGCCTCGTCACTGGCCGCCGGTCACAAGACCCTCATCCCGCAACTCATCGAGGAACTGAAGAAACTCGGTCGCGAGGACATCATGGTCATCGCCGGCGGTGTCATCCCCGCCCAGGACTACGACTTCCTCTACAAGGCCGGCGTGGCCGCCGTCTTCGGTCCCGGCACCTCCGTGGCCAAGGCTGCCTGCGAAATCATGAACATCCTCTTGGATAAGTAACCCTGTTACAGAATAAGGTAAGGCGGAGTTCCCGATGTGGGGCTCCGCCTTTTTTTATGTTAAATCCTACAAAAATATTTGGGAAATAGCACACTTAGTTGTAACTTTGTAAAATGAGACGGATAATTCTATACCTATTCTATATCGCGCTCGCACCCGCGATGGCCCACGCACAAGGCGACACGCTGACGTGGCGGCAGCGGGTGTGCCACGGATTGGACTCGCTCACGGCACTGCCCCTGTTCGAGACCACGCAACTGGGCCTCTACGTCTATGACCTGACGGAGGGGTGCGACCTTTACCAGCGAAACCACCGCCAGCGCATGCGCCCAGCCAGTTGCGAGAAGGTGGTGACGGCCATCACGGCCCTGCACCACTTGGGCGGACGCTACGAACTGAAGACCTCGATGCTGCTTGCCGGCGAGGTGCGCGACCGCGTGCTGTGGGGCGACGTGTGCATCGTGGGCAGCATGGACCCCCTGTTGTCGCAGGGCGACGTCGGGCAGATGGCCCAGTTGCTGCACGAGTCGGGCGTGGACAGCGTGGCCGGCGTGGTGCGGCTGGACCTGACGATGAAGACGCAGGACCAACTGGGATGGGGATGGTGCTGGGATGACGATGTGGTGCCCCTGACCCCGCTGACCGTGGACCGGCGCGACCGCTTCGTGCAGGCGTTCATGAACGGCCTGTCGGCGGCAGGTGTGCGGGGCGTGACGGTGGACCGTTTCGTGCAGAGCACCGTGCCGCAGAATGCCCAGCCGCTGTGCGAAGCCCGGCACAGCATCGAACAGGTGCTGGAGCGCATGATGAAGCGGTCGGACAACTTCTTTGCCGAAAGCCTCTTCTACCAGTTGGGCCGACTGAGCGGCAAACGCTATGCCGGGCGGAAGGAGTGCGTCACCTTCGTCGACGTGCTGCTGCGACATATCGGCCTCAATCCCGCCAACTATCAGATAGCCGACGGTTCGGGCCTCTCGCTTTACAACTACGTCACGCCCGAAATGCTCGTACGGCTGCTCGCCTATGCCTGGAAGAACGAGCAAATCCGCCAGTGCCTGCTGCCCTCGCTGCCCATAGCCGGAGTGGACGGCACGCTGGAGAAACGCATGCGCAAGACCCCCGCCGAGGGCCGCGTGATGGCTAAGACGGGCACCGTGGAAGGCATCAGCAGCCTCAGCGGCTATGCCATGTCGGCAGAGGGCCACGTGCTCTGCTTCAGCATCATCAACCAGGGTGTGCAGAAGGCCTCCCAGGGGCGCGACTGGCAGGACAAGGTCTGCGCCCTGCTCTGCGCCCCCTAACCCACAAGACCTATAAGACTCATAAGACCTATACAATGAAATACAAACTTATCGTTCTCGACGTTGACGGCACACTGCTGAACTCGAACCGCGAGATAACAAAGCGCACGGTGCAGACCCTGCGCAAGGTGCAACAGATGGGCATCCGCCTGGCACTGGCCTCCGGCCGCCCCACATACGGCATACTGCCCCTGGCACAGGCCATTGACCTGGGCGTATACAACGGATACATCATCTCGTACAACGGCGCACAGGTGATGGAGGCCGGGACAGGGCAAATCATCTTCGAACGCCGCATCGACCCCCAGATGGTGCCCTATCTGGAGAAGAAAGCCCACAAGATGGGCCTCACGATGGCCTACTACGACGGCAACGAGGTGGTATCGACCGACATCGAGAACCCCCACGTCGTGGACGAAGCCCTCATGAACGGCATGACGCTCAGGCAGGACGAAGTGCTCTCCCTGTCGATGGACGACTGGCCTGCCGAGGTGATGCTCGTCAGCGACGACGAGGAGGCCCTGACCAGCCTGGAGCAGCACATGCAGCGCCACCTGGCCGGCGTCATGGACACCATTCACTCCAACCCCTACTACCTGGAGGTCGTGGGCTACCAGGTGGGCAAGAGTTACGCCATGAGCGCCCTGGTGCAGAAGATGGGCATAGCGCTGGACGAGGTGCTGGCCATCGGCGACGGCGAAGCCGACATCAACATGCTGCAGATGGCCGGCACGGGCGTGGCTATGGGCAATGCCACCGACGCCGTGCGCCGCTGTGCCGACTTCACCACCCTGTCCAACGACCAGGACGGTGCGGCACTGGCCATCGAGAAAGCCCTGCTGCAGGAGGTGCGCGTGGCCGACATCCCCATCGATGCCATGAATGCGCAGGCCGCCAGCACGCTGATGGGCAACCTGGGCATACAGTACACCTTTGCCAGCGCCGAGCGCGTGGAGGCCACCATGCCCGTCGACCACCGCACGCGCCAGCCCTTCGGCATACTGCACGGCGGAGCCACGCTGGCCCTGGCCGAGACGGTGGCCGGACTGGGCTCCATGATAGCCTGCCAACCCGACGAGGCCGTGGTGGGCATGCAGGTGAGCGGCAACCACGTCAGCAGTGCCCACGAGGGCGACACCGTGCGGGCCGTCTGCACACCGGTGCACCTGGGCCGTTCGAGCCACGTGTGGAACGTCGACGTCTTCACCTCCACCGACAAACTTGTCTCCAGCATTCGCGTCGTGAATGCCGTGATGAAGAAAAGGGGCTGAAAACACATTACTAATCTTTTGCCCATAAGATTACTAATCTTCCAGCCATAAGATTACTAATCTTATCGACGTAAGATTACTAATCTTCCAAAACTAGGGTTAGCAGACGAAAAAAGGATTCTCCTGAATTGCGGTTCAGAAGAATCCTTTTTTTCGTGTAGATACCGGAATTATTCGCCCGTGTATTTGCCCACGAACAGGATGACGCCCGTCGAGGCTTCCTGGATGGCGTAGACGAAGGGGCGGTTGGCGTGGAAGTCGACCTTCGCGTGTCCCGTGAAGTCGATGGCTGTAGTAAGGTCAATTCCCGCAACGGTCACGGCAGAAGCCTTTGCACCCTCCTCGTTCACCTCGATGGCTGCCTTCTGACGCATCATGCTGATGAAGGCATTGCCCTCTTCGCACAGATTAGGCACCTGGGCAAACTGAGAGTCGAAGGCCTGACGAATGCCCATCTGGCGGAGCACTTCCTTCAGCGTGCCCTCCAGGTCGTCGGTGTCCGACTTCGTACCGAAGCGCGGCAACTTCAGGTCAATCTCATAGGGGTAATACAGCACCTCTTCCATAGTTAAGCAGAAACCGTCACCGTGTCCTCTCAACCGACGCTTAACGGCCAGGACATCGATGATGTCGTCCGTCGTCTTCCCCTCCTTGGGCAGCATGATGGTCATGTTCCAAAGTCCACTGCCATAGCAGAATTCAATGGCCGAATAGGTAGAGTCCTCCAAGAATAGGGCCCTCACATTCTGGTGCATCAAGGGCATTTGTATGGTCTTTCCGCTTTCGGTGGTGAAGTTTTCGGTCTTCGTCTTCCGCTCGTCGAACTTCGAGGTCCATCCGGCCTTGAAGTAAACGGCGTTCAGCAGGTAGGACATGGCATCGGGATTTACCTTTTCCAGTATGGTGGGTATCATGCCCCGGGTCTGCTCGTTGCACCAGCCGTTGATGTGCCCGAGCGTCTCGGGCGACGAGAAGTCGAGCGACTCAGCCAGAGCGTGGTAGTAGGTCTGCATGTCCTGCTGGAACTTCGGCTTCAGTGTGTAGTCGTTGTTCACGAAGATGGCGTTGGCCATGCTCAGTTGCACGTTCGGGTCCGTCTGGGGCAACTGCTCAATCAGCGTCTGGCAATATGCGTTCACGTCATCCAGTTCCGCCTCTTTGTAGCCCAGCATGAAGCCCAGCGTCTGCTCTATCTCCTGACTTGTCTGGCCCTCGGCGGCGGCGTTCACCATGCTCAGGACGTAAGTAATGCTCAGGGGGGAGTAGATGAAACTCTTGCCCGACGAGTCGACGTCATTCACGGCCTTCAGGAAACGGAGCGTGAAGGCATTGTTGTCTTGGGCAAAATCCTGCTGTTGAGCGGTCAAACCGATGTATTGCGGCGTCGGCAACATGTATACGGCCGTGCTGTCGGTGGGCTGACCATCGTTGGGATTGTCTAGTTCAACCCAGTCGCCTTCGGCATCAAACTCCGAACAGGACGGAATCAGGGTACAGCCCAACAGGATGAGCAGGGCGGCCAGCAGATAAGTTTTCTTTTTCATTTCTTCTTCGTTTTTGTGGTTCGTTCTGCCCTAATAATCCTCGAAAACGGGAAATATTGCACCGAACGGCGATAAAATTACAAAAAAATGTGCAGAATGATACAAGATTTCCTTATTTTTGATGTTTATAAGGCAGAAAAAGAAGAAACGGAGGATGTCGGAAAGTCTCGTCAGGCGCATACGCAACCACGACCAGCAGGCGATGAGCCAACTCTACGCGATGCACGTAGGGCGGCTTGCGTCGGTCTGCTACCGCTATGTGCCCGGCGACGACGATGCCAAGGACGTCTTGCAGGAGAGTTTCGTGAAGATTTTCGCGGCCCTGCCCACGTTCGAGTACCGCGACGAGCCCTCGTTCCGCGCCTGGATGACGCGCATCGTGGTGAACGAGGCCCTGCGCTTCCTGAAACAGCAAAGCCGGCTGTCCGTGGAGACGCTGACCGACGAGAGTGCCCTGCCCGTGGCCGACGAGGAGCCGGACGTGGAACACGTCACGCCCGACGAACTGCACCGGCTGATCGGCCAGTTGCCCGACGGCTACCGCACGGTGCTGAACCTCTACGTCTTCGAAGGACTTTCCCATCGGCAGATAGCCCAACTCCTGGGCATACACGAGACGACTTCGGCTTCGCAATTCTACCACGCCAAGCGACTGCTGGCCAAGCACATCAAAGAACTGATAAAACGGAAACCATGAAACAGGACTGGACAGAACAAATGAGGAACAAACTGGAGGGACACGAGCAGACCCCTCCGGCAGGGCTCTGGGAGGCCGTCTCGGAGCAAATGGGCATCGCCCCTGCGCCCACACGTCGGACAGTCGTTTTGCCCGGATGGCGCCGCTGGGCCGTGGCCGCCGCCGTGGTGGCCCTGGTGGGGATGGTTGTGCTGTACAAAGTAAATACGGTCCCGACAAGCCCCGAGGGGGCTATAGCGCACAGGCAGGGATGGAGCAAAGCGGAATCCCTGCAACTTGTGGCAGAGGAAAAAGAGCGCCGGAGGTACGACAGAGACGATTCCACCAACGCAACGGATACAACATCATCCATAGACGTTGCCCCAACAGTTACCGACACGGCATTGCCTATTGCTGAGGCCGTCCCCGATACGGCATTGCCCATTGCTGAAGTTGGCCCCGACACGGCATCGTCCATCGCCGTTTCTCCGGCCGACACACCATCCCGCCCCGTCCGCAACACGGAGAGACTGGTTGCCACCAACGAATCCCTCCCCCTCATTGGGGAACGGAAGGGGGCCGTGAGTGAGTCGGAGAAGACTGCAAGGAGCGTCTCCATCGGCCTGGAGGGTTCCGGCGAACTGCTGGCGGTACAGCCCCTCCACCACGAGAACCGTATCTACACGAACGTCTACGGCTACCGCAGTGTGCCCAGTTCGGACATGGCCTACGGCAACTCCCCGCTCTACACGCAGACCGTCTACTCCCTGACCGACTACGTCACGAAGCATTACCTGCCCGTGCGCTTCGGCCTCAGTGTGCAGTGGCACGTCCATCCGCGCCTGGCCATCAGCACCGGCCTGCACTACACCTACCTGCACTCCGAGTTCACCATCCCCCTCTACAACCAGACCCTGCGCGACCAGCACCTCCACTACCTGGGCCTGCCCCTGGGCCTGACTTGCCAACTGTGGGGCAACCGTCGCTTCCAGGTCTATGCCTCGGCCGGTGCCCTGCTGGAGAAGTGCATCAACGACCGCCCCTGGCAGTGGTCGGTGGGCGTCGCAGCCGGAGCCGAATACCGCTTCCACCGCCGCGTGGGCCTCTATGCCGAACCCTCCGTGGGCTACTACTTCGACGACGGCACCTCGCTCCAGCACTACTACAAACAGCACCCCTGGGCGCCCTCCATCGAGGTCGGTTTACGTCTGCACTTCAAAAATTGAATACTGACTATTGAATTTTGAATTTTATTTTGTATCGTTGCGGTGCGAAAACTTAAGAACTCAAGAACTTAAAAACTTAAGAACTTAAATACACATGAGTTTCAACAAAATGACCGCTGCCGAAGCCGCAGCGTTGGTTAAGAACGGCCAAACGATTGGCCTCAGTGGATTCACACCTGCCGGAACGGCCAAGATGACCACTGCCGAGATTGCAAAGATTGCCGAAGCCGAACACGCCGCAGGCCGTCCCTACAAAATCAGCATCTTCACGGGTGCCTCGACGGGACAGAGTTGCGACGGCGACCTGTCGAACCAGCAGGCCATCGACTTCCGCGCTCCGTACACCACGAACCCCGACTTCCGCCGCCACGTGAACCTGAACGAGGTGAACTACAGCGACCTGAACCTCTCCAACATGGCCACGCAGATTCGCCAGGGCTACCTGGGCCCCGTCAACTGGGCCATCATCGAGGCCTGCGCTGTGGAGCGGGTGGGCGACAAGGCTCACATCTACCTGACCGCCGCCGGTGGCATTGCTCCCACCGTGTGCCGCCTGGCCACCGAGGGCATCATCATCGAACTGAACGCTTTCCACGAGCGCTCGGGCATGGGTCTGCACGATGTCTACGAGATTGAGGACCATCCCTACCGCAAGCCCGTCATGATTTGCCATCCCGGCGACCGCATCGGCAAGCCCTACATCGAGGTGGACGCTTCGCGCATCGTGGGTGTCATAGAGGGCAACGTGCCCGACGAGGCCCGCTCCTTCAAGGACCCCGACCCCATCACCACACAGATTGGTCAGAACGTGGCCGACTTCCTGGTGGCCAACATGAAGGCCGGCAAGATTCCTCCCACGTTCCTGAACCTGCAGTCGGGCGTAGGCTCCGGTGCCAACGCCGTGCTGGGCGCACTGGGCCACTCCAGCGACGTGCCCAACTTCAACATCTACACCGAAGTCCTTCAGGACGCTCCCGTGCAGTTGATGCGCGAGGGCCGCGTCTTGAGCGCTTCCGCCTGCTCGCTGACAGTGACCAACGAGTGCATGAAGGGCATCTACCGCGACATGGACTTCTTCAAGGACAAACTGGTGCTGCGCCCCTCGGAAATCTCCAACAACCCCGAGGTCATCGCCCGCATCGGCGTCTGCTCGCTGAACACCGCCATCGAGGTCGACCTCTACGGACACGTTAACTCCACCAAGATTTGCGGCACGAAGATGATGAACGGCATCGGCGGAAGCGCTGACTTCACGAACAATGCCTACCTCAGCATCTTCACCTGCGGCTCCACCACCAAGGGCGGCGCCATCTCCAGCATCGTGCCCTTCGCCAGCCACATCGACCACACGAACCACTTCGTGGACGCCGTCATCACCGAGTACGGCGTGGCCGACCTGCGCCACAAGAGCGACATGCAGAAGTCGGAGGAACTCATCCGTGTGGCCCATCCCGACTACCAGCCCATGCTGCGCGACTACCTGAAGTACGCTGCCAAGAACGGTGGCCACACCCACCACTGCCTCTCAGCCGCCTTCGCCATGCACGACACCTTCCTGCGCAAGGGCGACATGCGACTGACCGACTGGGCTGAATACGTCAAGTAGCGAGCGCAATGCCAAACTCGTTTGAGCATTGCCGTAAGATTACTAATCTTATCTGCGTATAATTACGAAAAGAGAGACTGCGCCAATTTCGGCACAGCCTCTCTCTCTTTATCAACAGTCGTCAGACGCCCTTACAACGCGTCTTCCCAGATGTTGCCTTCGTCGTCACCCAAGGATATTTCATCCTCGTCCAGGCCGTCAGTTACTACGTCGGTCAGCGAACCGGCCAACAGATTCTCTTCCGCCTCGGTCATGCAGACCTCTATCGCGGGTTCCAGATATATCTTCTTTTTCATTGTTTTATACAATTAAGAATTAATAATCTTACTTTACAACGACTCTCTTTCCGTTCACAATGTACACGCCCTTCACGGCCTTGCTGACCTTGCGGCCGCTCAGGTCGAAGAACTCATCATTCGTGCAGTTCGTGTACTTCGTGGTCGTAATGCCTGTTGCGTCGCCCATGTCCATGCGAACCTCCTGTGCCGTTGCGGCCTCGCCCTTCAGCAGGAAGTAGGCGCGGAAGCCCTTCATGTCGGCGGGCAGTTCGGCGGGACGGTACAGTTTGTTCTCGGCTCCCAGGAACAGCACGCTCTCCTTCTCACCCTCGATGGCGGTCTTGCCCAGCGTGGGGATGAGGCCGGCACCGTCGGTCTCCGTCGGCTTGCTCTCGGCGCTCAGCTTCACGCCTACGAAGGTCTGCTCGGACAGGTCAACGTCCTTCTCCACCTTCACCAGGTAGGGCTGTCCGGCCTCTATGCCCTGTGCGTCGGCGAAGGTCAGCGTCAGCACGCCATCCTCCAGCGACGAACTCTCAAGCGACTTCACGGTCCAGCCGTCAGGAGTCTCGATGTCGAAGGGCACTGCAAAGGTGTTCCAACTTCCGGCACTCAGTGTGCGCTTCAGCGTCACATCGAACCACTTACCGTCTGCATCGAGGAGTTTAGCCGAATTGTCATTCACCTCGTCAAGTGTCAGTTGGGCCATGGCGATGTCGAAGGTCTTCGTGACCTCGCCGGTGTAGTTGCCCGTGCCGGTGACGGTCACCGTAGCCTGTCCCAGGTCGGTGTTGTCGCTATAGGCCACCGTGTAGTCGGTGCTTTCCTCCAGCACAGCCTCGCCGTCGCTGACCACTACCTCGGGTGTCAGCGCTTCGCCGGTATAGTTCTGCTCGGCGATGTCGCCAATCATATCCTCAGTCAGGGCCTTTGGCGAAACGGTCACTTCGTACCAGTCGGAGCCGGCGATATAGTTGTCACCGTCGGACATTTCTGCCCAGACTCTCGCCTTGCCGACGCCAATGATGGTGACCTCACCTGTTCTTTCGTCAACTGTGAGAATCTTCTCGTTGCCGGACCGATACGTCAGCGTGCCGTCGCCTATCACCTCTGGCAGGATGGTGAAGTTCGGATCGCCGTAGGTTTTCTCGAACTTGTAGGGCATACCGAACGCTACCATAGCATTTGCCTTATCGATGGTGAACGTAGCGGTCGTTGTACCGGCGTAGTTACCGATACCCGTGAGGGTCACGGTGCCCGTGCCCGGAGTCGTATTGTTGCTGTATTCTACCGTGTAGTCCTCGTCCAGCACGAGGGTCGTCGTGCCGTCCTTAACCGTCACCGTGGGCTCCTGGGCCTGGCCGTTGTAGGTCAGGGCGGCGATGTCCTGCACGGTGATGTCGGTATTCGTCAGCAACTTCTTGTAGGTTGCGCTGATTTCGACGTTGGCGCGAGCCATCGTGAAAGTCCACTGGTTCTCACCGGCGGCGGTCAGCGTGACGTCCTTCAAGAGGTCGATGCTGGCGGTGCGGCGCGGAGCCTTGGCCATAGCAGCAATCCACTGGCCCGAAGGCTGGTTCACTACGTAGCCGTCGTCCGGAGTGATGGTGACGGTCACCACGTCGCCCTCATTGGCGGTGGTCACGGTGTTCTCATTGACCTTGAACGTCAGCGTCCCATGTTCGTTGGTCCCGACGGTCAGGTCGTAGGCGCTCGCCGTCATGGCTGTCATGACCAGCGCGAGCAGCATAAATAATTTCCTTTTCATATATCTTATAGTTTTATGTTCTATTTATTTTTTTTTCTGTCAAGAATTTGAGAATTTGAGAATTTTCATTTCCGCGAGAGTTGGAATTATTTGAATTTGAGACTCGACCTCTGGTCGAAATATTAGTTTGCTTATTCATGCGTAGCTAATCTCTAATTCTTTTGCGTAGCAAATAATTCTAAGAAAAGAAAAATTCTCTAATTCTCTAATTCTTGATAAATAAATCACTTCACCACGACCTTTTTGCCGTTTACAACATATACTCCCTTCTTCGTCGGCATCTTGTTGAGCTTGCGGCCGTTGAGGTCGTAGAAGGTATCGTCGGTAACTCCGTTAACTTCGATAACTTCGTTCACTCCCGTTGCCTCGCCGAACACGATGTTGATGGCGCGGGCGCGGGCGGTGTTGTCTCCCGTGCTCACCTCCAGCCAGGCCTTGTTGGCGGCGATGCTGACGGGGTTCTTCACCCAGACGAACTGCTGGCCGTTGAGGGCGTAGCGGTCGGTGGAGGCGTCGCTGGCCAGGATGGTCGTGGCCTCGTGGGTGCCGACGAAGC
>JAFSXQ010000086.1 GCA_017444005.1 Bacteroidaceae bacterium
GAACATGGCGCTGAACTCCTACGTCACGGCCGACGGACTGGAGATAGGCCGCGCACAGGCGGTGCAGGCTGAGGCGGCCGGCATCCCCTGCGAGGCCGACATGAACCCACTGCTCCTGAAACCCAGTTCCGACCACACCAGTCAGGTGGTGCTCCTGGGCAAACCCATCGGCACGCAGCACGCTCGCGACTACTGGCGACGGGAGGGGAAGGAAGAATTGCGAAACGAGGTCCATCGGGCCTTCGACCGACTGGCTGCACGCTTCAACCCCATCGTCATGGAGGGCGCGGGCAGCATCTCGGAGTTGAACCTGCGCGAGACCGACCTCGTGAACATGCCCATGGCGCGCTATGCCGACGCCCGGGTCTTGCTGGTGGCCGACATAGACCGTGGCGGCGTCTTTGCCTCGGTGTATGGCAGCATTATGTTGCAGACGGAGGAGGACCGGCACCGCATCCGGGGCATCATCGTCAACAAGTTCCGGGGCGACCTGCGCCTCTTCGATGAGGGACGCCGCATGCTGGAGGACATCACGGGCGTGCCCGTTCTGGGCGTGATACCCTACTACAAGGACATCCATATTGACGAAGAGGACAGTGTGGACTTGAAAATTAAGAATGAAAACTTAAGAAAGAAGAATGAGGGCGTATCCATAGCCGTTGTGCGCCTGCCCTATATTAGCAACTTCACGGACTTCGATGTGCTGGAGCGCGACTCGCGCCTCTCACTCTTCTATACGGACAAGGCAGCAGAACTGTCGGGGGCAGATGTCATCATACTGCCGGGTACCAAGTCCACCCTTTCCGACCTGCGCTGGCTCTACCGGACGGGCCTGGCGGAAGCCATCTTGCGTGCTCATCGCGACGGGAAGACCATTCTGGGCATTTGCGGCGGTTTCCAGATGCTGGGCATGGAAGTGCTCGACCCCCTGCATGTCGAGGGCGATGTGGAGCGAATGCCTGGCCTTGGCCTTTTGCCGATGACCACCACCATGAATGCGGAGAAGACAACGCGCCAGGTGACGTTTGAGATTGAAGGTCAGGAGTGTCGGGGCTACGAGATACATCAGGGGCAGTCCAGCCTTACCGACCGGGTGGTGGAGCACGACCACTGCCTGGGCACCTACGTGCATGGCATCCTGGACAACCAACCGTTCATCGACTTCCTGCTCCGCCCCTTTGCCGACAGGGTGGGGGAGAGCAAAGCCCCCTTCGACCATGCGGCCTACAAGGAGCAACAGTACGACCTCTTGGCCGACCACGTACGCCGGCATCTGGACATGGAAAAGGTCTATGAAATTCTTAATTCTTGATTCAGAATGGTTGACGGACACGGCGACGATGCATACCGATACGGGGCGATTCGGCTGAACTTCAGTTCGAACATTCCCTCCTTTGTCGACCTGTCGGCGCTGGAGGACCACCTGCGAGGATGCCTGTCCGTCATCCGTTCCTATCCCGAACCCTCGGCCCGTCGGTTGGAAGCAAAGATTGCCGCTGCCGTCGGACGGTGCGCCGACGAAGTTCTGGTGACCAGTGGTGCCACCGAAGGCATATACTTGATTGCCCAAAGCCTCTCCCTGACCCTCCCCCAAGGGAAGGGGACTTATTCTGTGCTGCAACCTACGTTTAGCGAGTACGATTCGGCTTGTCGGATGTATGGCTTACGGGAGACGGAGGACGGCGAACTGTGCTGGCTCTGCAATCCCAACAATCCGACGGGCGAAGTGTGGGACGAGGACGTTGTCCGCACCCTTGCCCAGCGCCATCGCTGGCTCGTCGTCGACCAGTCGTATGAGGACTACACCATGTCGTCGTTGCCTGCTGTCGATGACGCACCGAATATCATCACCCTCCACTCCATGACCAAGAAGTTCTGTATTCCGGGGCTTCGGTTGGGCTATGTCACGGCTTCGGCCGAAGTCATCGCCCTGCTGCGCAGTCTCTGTCGCCCGTGGTCGGTGAACGCACTGGCCCTGGAGGCCGGACTCTGGCTCGTGGAACACCGGCCCCAACTCGTCGACATGCCCCGCTACCTGGCCGAGGCCCAGCGCTTGCGCTCGATGCTCAACCGGATTCCAGGCGTGCAGGTGCGTGAGACGCAGACCAACTTCATGCTCGGCACCATCGAGGCCCGGACAGCCGCCGAACTGAAGGAGCATCTCGCCCGACGGCACGGCATCCTCATCCGCGACGCCGGAAACTTCCCCGGCTTGTCGCCCCACCACTTCCGCGTGGCGGCCCAGCGTCCCGAGGACAACGACGAACTCGTCCAAGCCATTATGAATTATGAATTATGAATTGTGCATAGCCCTCTTGGCGGCCTGGTTGCTCGACCTCTGGCTGGGCGATCCCACCTGGTTGCCCCATCCCGTCGTGGGCTTCGGCAAACTGATAGCCTGGGGTGAGCGGCATCTGAATCGGGGACGACACCGTATGCTGAAGGGCGCCGTGATGACCTTGCTCCTCGACGCCCTCGTTTTTATTCCTGTTTATTTTATTTTTTCCATTCTCCCTCCCTTGGGGAGGGTCGGGGTAGGCTCAATCCTCATCTTCTACTGCCTGGCCGGAACTACCCTCATCCGCGAGGTGCGCCAGGTGTTCCTTGCCCTCGACCGTTCGCTGGACGAGGGCCGCAGGCAGGTGGCCCGCATCGTGGGGCGCGACACCAGCGAACTCTCGGCCCAGGAGGTGCGCACCGCCGCCCTTGAGACCCTGGCCGAGAACCTGAGCGATGGCGTCATCGCACCGCTTTTCTGGTTGGCCGTGGGCGGACCGGCCGCCATGCTCACCTACAAGATGATAAACACCCAGGACTCCATGATAGGCTATCGCACGGAGCGCTACAAGGACTTTGGCTGTTGGGCGGCCCGCATCGACGATGTGGCCAACTTCATCCCCGCCCGCCTCACGGCCCTGCTGATGATTCTGCCCCAGGCAATTTTCACTTTCCGTTTTTCGCTTTTCACTTTCGTATGGAAATACGGTCGTCGGCATGCCTCGCCCAATAGTGGATGGCCCGAGGCTGCACTGGCTGGCATCCTGGATTGTCGCTTCGGAGGCCCGCACTACTACTTCGGCCAACTCTTCGACAAACCCTACATCGGGGAGAACGACCGGGCGCTCGACACGGCGGATATGCGGAGGGCTGTGCGGGTGAATCGAACGGCAGAGGTACTGATGGTCGGCTTGGTCCTGTTGAGTTGCATTTTGTGACGTACGCATTGGCGGTATGCAAAAATATTTGTACCTTTGCAACGGAGAATCCTTAAAAATAGAGTAAAAGTGAGAAAACTAACGTGGTTGTTTGCTGTTGTTGCGTTCGTCGCCTGTTCGCGAAAGGATGCCAGCGTGGCGGGAGCCGGAGCTGCGATTTCTGCCGATTCCATCGTAACTTTCGAGGTTAAGTATGCCACTGGCTTTAGCGTTCGCGATTCGGCAGATGTGCGGCTGGTGGACGTGGGTAGGGGGTATCGCTTTGCCTTGACCCGTTCGGACGATGTGGCGGTGCCCGAGGGCTATACACGGGTGCGCGTACCTATCAAAAGAACTATCTGCATGACGGCCCTGCAACTGTCCAACTTTACCGTGCTCGATGCACACGACGTGGTGAAAGGGCTGACCGGCACCAAGAATCTGTTCAATGCCGACATCCGGCAGCGCGTGAAGGACGGACGCATGGTGAAGATTGGCATGGAGGGCAACTTCGACACCGAGATGGTGCTGGCCGCCAATCCCGACGTCATCTTCATTTCGCCCTCTAAGCGCGGCGGCTACGATGCCATCAAGGAGACGGGCATCACCCTTGTGCCGCACCTGGGTTACAAGGAACTCGACCCGCTAGGTCAGGCCGAGTGGATAAAGTTCGTGGGGATGTTCATCGGTAAGGAACGCGAGGCCAACGACGTGTTTGCCGGCATCGAGCAGCGATATAATGAACTGAAAGAAAAGGTGAATGCTCAGTCTCCCAAACAATCAGACGGCCAGTCCCCCAAACGGCCAACCGTCTTCAGTGGCGAGATGCACTATGGCAACTGGCACGCCGTCGGGGGGCGGAACTATCTGGCCCGAATCTTCCGAGATGCCGGTGCGGAGTATGTTATCGATGACGACGAAACGGCCGGCGAGAACCTCGAGTTCGAGAAGATGTATGCCCTGGCTGCCAAGGCCGACTATTGGCGCATCCTGAACAGTTTCCCCGGTGACTTCTCGTACGAAGCGCTCGGGGCCTCCGAACCTCGCAACGAACTCTTCGAGGCTTTCCGGCAGCGGAAGGTTATCTATTGCAACATGCGGCAGCAGACCTACTACGAAATCTCGCCCGTCCAGCCCGATGTCCTGCTGAAGGATTTCGTGGCTATCTTCCACCCCGAGTTGGTGGAGGCCGATTATGTTCCCACGTATTACCGTCTGTTGAAATGACACCGAATAGAGCATCATGAAGCGCGTCACCTTGTTCATCGTCCTCATTGTCGCCATTGCCGCCCTGGTCGTGGTGAACCTTATCATCGGCTCGGTCAGCATTCCCGTGGCCGACGTGTGGCGCATCCTCTTTTCCTCCCTGTCTGCCCAGCCTTCGCCCCAGGATGAAATTTGGACGAACATCCTCCTGCAGTCGCGTCTGCCGCAGGCTTTGACGGCCCTTGTCGCAGGTGCCGGTCTTGCCGTC
>JAFSXQ010000087.1 GCA_017444005.1 Bacteroidaceae bacterium
AATCGACTTCCCCGTGGGCACCAGCGAGTACGACCCGCGCGTCTACGAGCAGGCCACGCGGAACTTCCAGAAGTTCCAGGACAACGGTTGGCTCGTGCAGGATCCGGAGGAGATGTACTACATCTACGCCCAGACGATGAACGGCAAGACGCAGTACGGACTGGTCGTGGGAGCGCTGGTCGGGGACTACATGTCAGGTGTCATCAAGAAGCACGAACTGACGCGCCGCGACAAGGAGGAAGACCGCATGAAGCACGTGCGTGCCACCAATGCCAACATGGAGCCCGTCTTCTTTGCCTACAAGGATAATGAGGTGATAGACAGCCTCGTAGCCCGCTATGCGAAGACCGAGCCGGAGTACGACTTCGTGGCTCCCATCGACGGCTTCCGCCATCAGTTGTGGCTGGTGAAGGACAAGGCCGACATCGCGACCATCACCGAGACCTTCGCGCGCATACCTTATTTATATATAGCAGACGGACATCACCGTTCGGCTGCCGCCGCGCTCGTTGGTGCCGAGAAGGCCAAGCAGAATCCCAACCATCGTGGCGACGAGGAGTACAACTACTTCATGGCCGTTTGCTTCCCCGCCAGTCAGTTGACGATTCTCGACTACAACCGCGTCGTGAAGGACCTCAACGGCCGCACGCCGAAGGAGTTTCTGGAGGCACTGGCCGAGGACTTCGACATCGAGAACTGCGGCAAGGAGCGTCGCCATCCGGCTCGCAAGCATCAGTTCTCGCTCTATCTCGACGGCTACTGGTATCTGCTGACCCTCCACGAGGGCTTGGCTGACGACAGCGACCCCATCGGCGGTCTCGACGTGAGCGTAAGCAGTAATCTGATTCTCGACAAACTGCTCGGTATCACCGACTTACGAGGCGACAAACGCATCGATTTCGTGGGTGGCCTGCGGGGTTATGAGGAATTGGAGCGCCGCGTGGACAGCGGAGAGATGAAGATGGCCTTGGCCCTGTATCCGGTCAGCATGGACGAAATCATGAACATTGCCGACAACGGCCAGATCATGCCTCCGAAGGCCACCTGGTTCGAGCCGAAGTTGCGCAGTGGCATAGTGGTTCACAAACTCGGTTAATACGTCCGGAAAACGGATTTGACTCGTGCCGTGTACTTCGTCTGCACGAAGGGATATGACTGATTCGTACCTGACCATAACCGCACCTTGCAAAGGCGAATATAGCGAGAAACGTAGCAAGTTCCTCGCTTTCGCCTTTCATGTGGAGAACACCGACGAGGTGAAGCAATGGGTCGGTCAGTACGAACGCGAATACTACGATGCCCGGCATGTGTGCTACGCGTATGTACTGGGCCATCAGCGCGACCAATTCCGTGCCGTAGACAACGGCGAACCTTCGGGAACGGCCGGGAAACCGATTCTGGGACAACTGAACAAACGTGAACTGACGAATACGCTCGTCATCGTCGTCCGGTATTTTGGCGGCATCAAGTTGGGCACCAGTGGATTGCAGAATGCCTACAAGCAGGCGACCATCATGGCGTTGGACGAAGCCAACGTTGAAGAACGTACCGTCGACAGCAAAGTGACAGCACGCTTCGAGTATCCGCTGATGAACGAAGTCATGCGCGTCGTGAAGGAAATGAATCCGCGCGTCTTGAGCCAACAGTTCGAAATGACGTGCCAAATCGTCCTGCAAATCCGGCAAAGCGAAGCATCGCTGCTCCAGACGCGCCTGGAGCAAATCCGAGGCGTCGCGGTTGAAACTGCGTGATGCGACGTTATAACCAGAATCAACGTTATGTTTAATTGCATTCTAAAAGAACTGCCCTTCTCGAAGCAATAACCTTTGAATGACTAATTATATTCCTTAGTAAGTAATACGAATGAAGAATCTGACTGGCGAACAATACGCAGCATCGAAATACAACGAGTTCCCTGTGCGAGAGCCGGCGACGTTGCTCGATTTCCTGATGAAGGAAATGACCGGCATCAGTCGCAACAAGGCCAAGGATATTCTGCAAGGACGTGGCATCACGGTCGACCGCCAACTGGTGACCCGTTACGATTTTCCCTTGGAGCCCGGCATGATAGTTCGCGTGAGCAAGCATCGCCGCAAGACGGAACTCGACAGCCGTTGGCTGCGCATCGTTTACGAAGATAAGGACATCATCGTCATCGAGAAGCAACCCGGCATTCTCTCAGCCGCATCCACAGGCGGACAATTCTGCGTGAAGACGATTCTCGACGAGTATTTCGTGCGTCGTCACTTCAAGTGTCATGCGCACGTGGTGCATCGCCTGGATCGCGAAACGTCGGGCCTTATGGTTTATGCCAAAACGATTGAGGCGGCGATGTGTCTGGAAAACGACTGGAAAGGCCGCGTTTTCGACCGTCGCTACATAGCCGTCGTCGGCGGTGAGTTGAAGCAAGAAGGCGGCACCGTGGAATCGTGGCTCAAGGACAACAAGGCTTGCGTCACGTTCAGCAGCCCGACGGACAACGGCGGCAAACTGGCCATCACGCATTTCCGCGTGTTGGAACGTTCGGAGAAGTATTCGCTCGTGGAACTCCGGCTGGAGACGGGACGCAAGAATCAGATTCGTGTCCACATGGCCGACCTTGGACATCCCGTATGCGGCGACGAGAAGTACGGCAGCACGCAGAATCCGCTCCACCGCCTTTGCCTGCACGCCTATCGCCTCTTCCTCTTCCACCCTGTGACGGGACAGCGCATGGAGTTCGAAACCCCCTACCCGACTGATTTTACAAACTTATTTAATAAACAATAAACCAAATGATTATGAAAAAGAATCTCTTTACAGCCATCGTGCTGTCATCTTCCGCCTTCCTCGCAGGTTGCGGTCTTGGCACCACAGGCACTACGGGTGCTCTGCCCGCCGCCAACAACACACAAACCAGCGTCCTGACATCAGCAGGAACCAGCGTACTGGGTACGCTCATGTCCACGTTGCTGGGCAACACCACGACAAAATCGTCCATCGTTGGCACCTGGACATACGCCAGCCCCAAGGTGGCCTTCGAGAGCCAGAACATCCTGGCGCAACTTGGCTCTGCAGTAGCCAGCAGCAAGATTGAAAGCACACTCGACAAGCAACTGAAGAAACTGGGCTTCCAGGCAGGCAAGTCGACCCTGACCTTCAACAACGACGGTTCTTGTGCGCTGGTGCGCAACGGAAAGTCCTTCCCCGGCACCTATACCTACGACACCAGTTCGAGCCAGATGACCATCACGGGCGCCTTCGGTATGACCACCATCAAGCCCACCGTCAGCGTCATGGGTAACGAACTGTACATGATGTTTGAGGCTGACAAACTGATGAACATCATGAACGTTCTCGCCAATGCTACGTCGTACACCAGCACCCTGAGCAGCCTGCTCGGCAACTACAATGGTCTGAAACTGGGTATGACGATGACAAAGTAAACTGATGAACTTCGGGTTTATCCTTAGAACAACGAGTTATTCTTTTGACAACGAATTACACGAATTTCACGAATTGTCAGCCCATTGTTTCATCGGGCCAGATTCGTGAAATTCGTGTAATTCGTTGTCAAAGTCTCGTAAAGTACGGCTTACTTTTCAGTTTCGCTGTACGCTCCTAGTTAACGCGATTGTTTTCGGGGAATACCACGCGAGGCTTGAACGTCTTGGCCTCCTCGAAGTCCATTGTGGCGTAGGACATGATGATGACCACATCGCCCACCTGAACCTTGCGTGCAGCCGCACCGTTCAGACAGATGCATCCCGTGCCGCGTGGCCCCGTAATGATGTAAGTGTCAAAACGTTCCCCGTTGTTGTTATTGACGATGTACACCCGCTCGCCGGCTATGAGGCCTGCTGCATCCATCAAGTCCTCATCGATGGTGATGGAACCCATGTAGTTGAGGTTGGCCTCCGTCACGCGCACGCAATGCAGTTTGGATTTCAGAACTTCTATCATCATGGCGCTTACCCTTTATAGCGGATGTGGTCGATGAGTCGGATGGGCTGACTGCCACAGTAGACCGTGATGCAACCGACGATGTCTTCGCTCTCGTCCCAACTGCCGACATCGGCCAAGGAACGGCCGTCGACGATTCTGTAGTACTGCACTTCCAGACCCTCCACGGCATTTATCTCTGCCACTACCCTATCGTGCACCTCGCTGACTGTCAGCCGGTTCATCCACTGACGGCTGTCACGCAGCGTGCGGTAGATGTTGGCGGCTGTCGCGCGCTCCTCCGGGGTCAACAGTGTGTTGCGGCTGCTCATGGCCAAGCCGCTCTCCTCGCGCACCACCGGACAGGGCACTATCTGCAGGCGGAAGCCCAGGTCGTCCACCATACGGCGGATGACGGCTATCTGCTGGAAATCCTTCTCGCCGAAGTACGCCCGGTCGGGTTCCGTCATCATGAACAGTTTGCTCACAATCTGGCAAACGCCGTTGAAGTGTCCGGGACGGAAAGCGCCCTCCATGACGCTGTCGGTGGGCGGATAACTGAACTGGCGCGTGTCGGGTTCGGGATAAATCTCATCCACCGACGGAGCAAAGGCTATCGTGGCGCCGCACTCGTCGAGCAGACGGCAGTCGGCCTCCAGCGTGCGCGGATACTTCGCCAGGTCCGTTTTATCGTTAAACTGGGTCGGATTGAGGAAGATGCTGACCACCGTCACGTCGTTTTCCGCCACACTGCGGCGAACCAGCGAGGCATGTCCCTCGTGTAATGCTCCCATCGTAGGCACCAGTCCTATCGTTTTGCCCTGCTCGCGGCACTGCTTCAGTTCACTCCGCAACTCGGCAATCGTGGAAATTTGTTTCACTATTCTGAATAGTCTTTCTGTTAAGCGGGTGCAAAATAACGCATAAATATTGAAATAATGAAACAAAAGCGCTAATAAATCACTAAAATGGGCAAAAAACATGCAATTATCGCCCTTCGAAGGGGCGAATGTCACATTTTTTTCGTAACTTTGCACTGAAATTTATACTTTGATGAGATGACAGCAGAGAAGATACTTTTCGTTACGCAGGAGATCAGCCCGTACGTGCCGGATTCTGAGTTAACGAATTTGGGTTACAATTTGCCCAACACAACGATTGAGACAGGTCGCGAGGCGCGAATCTTTATGCCCAAGTGGGGCAACATCAACGAGCGCAGGAACCAGTTGCACCCCGTACAGCGCATTTCGGGTATGAACCTGGTGGTCGACGACACCGACTATCAACTTATCATCAAGGTCGCCAGCATCGTGGGCACACGCATGCAGGTCTACTTTATCGACGACGACGACTTCTTTGGTAAGCGGCTTGCCGAACACGACCGCGAAGGCAAGGAATACACCGACAACTTCGCCCGTTCGGCCTTCTATGCCCGGAGCGTTCTGGAAACGATAAAGAAGATGCGCTGGACGCCCAACGTCGTGCACTGTCACGGATGGATATCGGCTCTGGTTCCCGTTTACCTGAAGATGGCCTACGCCGAAGAGCCCTGCTTCCGCGACTGCCGCGTGGTCTACACCGTCGCTCCCAGCAAACTCACATTGCCGACCGGCGACCGTGCAGGAGAGATTATGGCCTATCGCGATGCCAACGGGGAATGCTTTGCCGAAATGGGCAGCAGCCTCACCCCCGACGACGTCATAAAGTTGGCCGTGAAGTTCTCCGACGGCGTCAGTTTTATCTCGCCCAATCCCGGGATTGAGGCCTATGCACGTGAGCAGGGAAAACTCATCATGGAGGCCGAACCGACGGAAGCCAACTACCTGACCTTCTTCGACAAAGTATGGAGCAAGGACCGCGTGGTGAAAGCCGAAAACTGACGCTACGTAACAACAAACGCAACGCTACACATGAACAAAAACCTCACATATCTGTCGGCCCTGTTTGTGCTGCTTTCGATTGCAGCGTGTGACGACACCACCGACACGCTGGGCATCTATTCCACTGGCGACGAAATCAGCAACTCCACCGATGTGTTCGACGTCACGACACGCTCGCTGAAACTCGACTCCGTAGTTGCCAACAGTGCCAAGAACTATCTGGGTTGCATCACCGACATGGAAACCGGCACCGACATCACGGCCGACTTTGCCGCGCAGTTCTACTGCTTCGAGGACTATACCCTACCCCTGCACGAGAACATGGTTGGCGACCGGGACGGAGTGGCCACGAAAGGTATCGTGCAATGCGACTCTTGCGAGGTGCGCCTGTTCTTCGACAGTTTCTATGGCGACAAGAGCAACCCCATGAAACTGCAGGTCTACGAACTCGACCACAACAACATCCTGTCCGAGGACAGCATCTACTACACCGACGTCAACCTCAGCCGCTACCTGTCGGCCAATGCCGCCCCGCTGGCTTCGCGTGTGTTCACGGCGAAGGACTACAACGAGTCGGAGACCACCCTGAACAGTAGCAGTTACGACGACAACGTACGTGTCATGCTGCCTCGCGAACTTGGACAGCGCATATTGGAACACTACTACGTGAACGCCAGCGACTTCTCCAATTCGTACCGCTTCATACGCAACGTCTTCCCGGGTCTCTATTTCCGCACCTCCGGTGGCAAGGGCACGATGCTTTCCGTCTACGTGGGCACGATAAACGTCTTTTACCGCTATTACGATGCCGAGCAAGACACCATCTATGATGCGATGACGCGCTTTGCCGCCACACCTGAGGTCATCCAAAGCACACACTTCGACAACGAGAACGTAGACCAACTCGTGGCCGACCCCACGTGCACCTATCTGAAGACCCCGGCCGGCATCTGCACCGAAATGACGTTCCCCATCGACGAACTCTTTGCCGGACAGCACGCTACGGACAGCATCAGCCGGGCCACCATTTCGCTCGTCCGCTACAACAAGGCGCAGGACGAAGAGCAGTTCGGCACGCCCTCGGAGTTGCTGATGGTCAGGAAGTGCGACATGTACCGCTTCTTCCGCGACCACGAGGTGGCCGACGGACGAACCAGTTACACCACGACGTTCAACTCGACGTATAACAGTTACACCTTCAACAACATCTGTCGCCTGCTGGCCTACTGCAAGCATGAGAAAGTGGCCGGAGCCCGGGAGATGGGCATCACGGAGGAGGCCTGGGCACAGTTGCCCGAGAACCGCGACTGGAACAAGGTCGTGCTGATTCCCGTCGTCACGAGCACCAACTCTAGTTCCACATCCTACGGCACCGTCAATCAACTGGTGAGCGTCAGCCACGACCTCAGCCTGAACAGCATTCGCCTCGTCGGGGGCAACACGCGGCTGAAGATGCAGGTCATCTACAGCAAGTTCAGCCAGTA
>JAFSXQ010000088.1 GCA_017444005.1 Bacteroidaceae bacterium
CATGTTGCACGTCTGCGTGAGGAATTTGCCCTTCTCAGTGGGCGTAGGGGGTGTTGGTGTGGGCTCAGGCTCATCACCGCCTCCGCAAGATATCATGGTAAGGGCCATGATGGTCAGGAAGATATATTTCATTGTTTTCATTTTATTCATGTCTTCTTATTTAATGAAAATTTTCTTATTGTTGCGTATGTAGAGACCCTTCTTTGGGGTGTTGCTGACGGGTCTTCCCTGCATGTCATAGAGTTGGACTTCCATGTCCTCGCCATCTTCCACTGGGATATCTATGCCTGTTCCATCACCGCCGATGAGATAGCCTCTAGTTGCCCTTGTCTTGGGCACGGCCAGCCATGCGCGGTGAGCATCGATGTGGAATGCAGCCCCATAGGGAGCTCCCCAGAACCATCCAAACAGGTTCTGCAGCGGCGTATCTGACGGTCCGTAAGCCAACTTGTAAAAAAGGCAATCTTCCTGAGCCGTGGTCATAGTGGCAGCATCGCTACCATGCAGGAGGTTGCTTCCGTTATATGAAGCGTCCTCCTTCGTAGCCGTTAGGGTATATGTGGTAGCCTTCTTCTCACGTGCCGAGAGGTAAACGGGCACACCTTTGGGAATGATGCTTCCGTTGATGGCGTGCGACCTCAAAGTGCTGCCAGCCTCGGTTACTACGTATGCCGAAAGTTCGCTTGGCAGCTTGTAGTTGTCCTGCGAGTCGTAGAAGGTGGCATAGCCTTCGGCCGATACGTTGACGTCGGTGGTCTTCTCGTTTGGCCCTGGGGCTTCGCCCGAGGTGGTGATTTCCATCTCGGTCTTCAGATCCTTAGGCTCGTTCCATCCCACATTGTCGGTGGCAATGGCGCAGAGGGCGTAGTGTGTGCCCGGCTCGCACGGCACGATCACCTGGGTTGTGGTGACGTTCGAGGCCAGGAGCTCTGCTTCCTCGCCTCCGTTCTTGAAGGCATAGATGTTGTAGTGGCTGATGCCCGAGGTAGCGTCGCTGCCCTGCAGGGTTATTACCAGGTTGCCGTCGCTCTCCTTGACGCCGGTTACCTTTGAAGTGGGATAGTCCGTGTCGAATGTATTCACGTAGGTGTTCGTCACTATCGGTTCGTTGGCATCGAAGACGATGGTGGCCTTGTTGCTGACGGTTGAGCCGTTGGCGGGGTTCTTCTTGTGCTCGATGGTGAAGCCTACGAAGCCCTCGCCGTCGTGGTTGTCGTTGTTGGGCAGGAGGAAGCCCAGGTCGGGGTCGTCAATCTCGCCGCCGTCCTTGCTGAGCGATAGGAAGGCCCAGCGGGCCACGCCCGTGGCGGGCGAGAACTGGCCGCTGACGCGGACGATGATGTCCTGGCCGTTCACCTTATACTGCACGTCGCGCGTGAACTCCTGCGTCTTGCTGCCGCCCACCTGGAATGTGGTGTCGGCCCAGCCGTAGCTGGTGAACGAGAAGGTTGCGGCATCCAGCTTCGTGAGGTCGAGCGTGTCGGTGACGAATACCTCATGTGCGGGTGCCGTGGCGCTGGCCTTGTTCTCGAAGGTGATGGTGTACGCCATATCGTGGACGGGCTGTATGTAGTGGCGCTCCTCGTCGGGTCCCCAGGGTCCTATCATCTCGTTGGGGTCGTAGCTGCCGCGGCCTTGGTTCTTGATTCCATTGGGGTCACCCTTCAGGCAGTCGCGCATATCCTTCATGTTTTGGTAGTTGCTGTAGAAGGACCAGGCCATGCTGGCAAACTTCCACGCTGCCTGGGCTGCATGTGCGCCGGGTATAAATTCCTCTGCGCAGCTGAAGCCCACGTCGAGGAGATTGGTGAACAAGGTGCTCCATTTTCCTTCTGCACCCGTGGCGGTGCTGTAGCCATTCTTGGCAATGCTGTAGATGCACGATGCGCCAGGCACGAAGCCGATGGCCGTTTCAAAGACCACCTGTCCCCACTTCATGGCAAAGCATTCGCCCTGCTCCAGTGTGTAGGGAGCTCGCGTCTGTACGGCTTCGGGGTCGTAGGGGCCCCAAGGCTGCTCAATCCAATAGCCCATCGTGATCTCGTTGGAAGGCTCGTTGGTGCCTGGTGCCATCTTGATGCGGAAGGCCACCTGGTTGGTGCTGTTGGGGGCGATGTATGGAATCATGAACGAATAGACACGGATGCTGTCCTGCGTCTTTTCATCGTAGGCCATGAGGTAATCGCCGCGCTTGCCGGTTTCCATCTCGTAGTAGTTATCCACGGTGAGGTCGCAAATGTCGAACTCGAACTCGAATGCCACATCGATGGTGCCGTGACGGTCGGGGATGACCAGGAATATGGGCGTGTTGTAGGCGGCCACGCCGGAGCGGTTGCCGTAGTCGATGGTGTAGCGCTGCCACTTGTTCCACAGGCTGGCTCCGCGGCCGTTCACCTGCATCCAGACGTCGGGGATCTCGGCTATGGCGGCATTCAGGGTGAAAGCCTGGCTAAGCGTGTCGGAGCCCACGATGACGTCGTACTTGCCCACGGGGGCTGCGCTAAGGTCGAACATGGCCTCGGGCAGCTGGTCGGCCGACTGAACGGCCTTCCGCATGTCGTAGCCGTATTCGATGAGCCACTTGCCCTCCACCTCCGTGGTACCTTGCTTCAGCACCACCTTGGGCTGGTTGCTGTAGGTCAGGTTGTAGCCGCCCTGTATGCGCAGGCGCACACCCTGCTCCTGGGCTGCCTCGGCGGGGAACACGCGGCTCAGTCCGCCCACCACGATGCTCTGCTGCGTGGCCACGTAGGCGTTGGTGGTCTTGCCGTCGCCCTTGGCTATCATCCAGTAGTTGTACAGGCCGGGGTGGCCGCTCACGTCCTGCTTGTCGTGGCGCTGCTTGCTGGTGCTGTATTTGTCGAAACGTTCCAGGTTCCAGGGGTCGGGCTTAATCCACTGGTAGGCCTCGCCGTCCTGTGTCATGTCGGTCATGTATATGGTCTGCCCCATCAGGTCCTTTGTCAGGCTGAACTCGGGATGTGGCGGACGTATGCCGTCGTGGGCCTTCAGGTAATTCTCCAACAGCGGGGCGGGGTCGTTGTGATACTGGCTCTGGTCCTGCAGCGAACCGTCGAAGGTGAGAAGCAGGCGGCAGTCCTTGTCCTTGGCATCGGGACGGCTATAGATGTGCTGCATGATTTCCTCTTCCGTGAGGGCACGGCTAAAGACGGCGAAGTTATCGACATAGGTCTCGTTGACATAATAATCAGAGGCTGAGCTGGGGCCGATGACGATGGGGTTGTTGCCCATGGCGATGGGGCCGCGCTCGGTCTGGGTGCCCATGAGCATGCCGTCAACGTAGAACCGGATGTTGTCCTTCTCCACATGGGAATCGTAGGTCAGGGCCAGGTGATGCCACGTGCCCGTCTCGGTAATGCGGTAGCGCCG
>JAFSXQ010000089.1 GCA_017444005.1 Bacteroidaceae bacterium
CAAACTATGACATACCTTGCATCACCGGCTCCGTACACGGTAGCGGTGAGAACGGCTATGTGTATGGCGACACCCATGTAACGCTGAACAAGGGCCTCATCGGCCACTCGCTCTATGGCGCCGGTAAGGGTAAAGGTACTTATACGAAGTCGTTGAACAAGATAGGTGGCGATGGCACTTATGAGGCCAAGATATACAGCCTTATTGCCGGTAAGGTATTTGGCAATACCTACGTCACCATGAATGGCGGTCATGTAGGACGCAACGTCTATGGCGGCGGTAACATGGGTTCTGTCGGTAAGGGTAACTATGCCGGCGGTACGGATGACTATACCTACGACAGTGAAATTGGCAAAATCATGGGTTATGGTGAGAAGATCGATGGACCTCTGTGGAGTCCTTCTGACGGATTTGATCCTAATAAACCTATTGTCATGCTTTCTGATCCTGTTTCTGGTCCTCGTAACATACCAGTAACCAATGCTGACTACTTCCTCAGCAGCGGTAAGACCACTGTGAAGGTGCTTGGCGGTATTGTCGGTTATATTGATTCAACAAATCCTGACGTCAGCATGAAGAACGAACTACCTTATGGTAATGTCTTCGGTGGCAGTGCCGGTGAGGCTGCACCTAATGTGGCAGATGATCCGAGCGACCTATACCTCTATAGTCCGGCATTCTTCTCCGGCTATGTCAATGAGACGGATGTCACCATCGGTGCAGAAGGCACACCTGGTCCTACCATCTATGCTTCTGTCTATGGTGGTGGTCAGGATGGTCATGTGCGTCGTGATACCAAGGTGACAGTCCTCAGCGGTGAGATTGGTAAGCCTTATGACGATACCAATATATCACTCTTAAAGACCGATAATATTAATGACCCGCAGTGGCTGCACCGCGGTAACGTCTATGGTGGTGGTTCCGGTATCACGAAGTATGTTGCTGACATTGAAAAAATGTATGCAGCGGGCTATACTGGCGATAAGATTCCTGCATCAGACTACAGCAACTCTTCCGGTTCTGTGACACGCTTCACCCAGGTCGACATCAATGGCGGCACCGTCCACCGTAACGTCTATGGTGGCGGTTCATTGGGTAGTGTCGGTGCACCGAATCTCGGTCAGACCTACGACCCGTATAAGCCGGGGCAGGCCGATATTGACGGGAAACCCGTCAACGGTCCGGGTCGACAGTCGTTGAACCTGGTTAATATCAGAGGTTCGGTAGGTACAGTTGTCAGCAGTCGTGCACACTACGGCGGTGATGTGTTCGGTGCCGGCCGAGGCAATCCGTCGCTGAATGTTGAGCAGTTCGGTACCTCTATATGGACCCTCGTCAACCTCCTCAACGGCGCCGATGTCAAGAACAATGTGTTCGGCGGCGGCGATGCCGGTATCGTCAAGAAGGATACCGAGGTGAGGATTGGTTATGCCGAAGAGCCTGCGGATCCCTCACCGGACCCTGAGCCGTGAGGAAATGGAAGAATTGAATAGCTGAATAGTGGAAGGCCGCCGGGCAAGTTGTCCGGCGGCCTTTGTTGGGTTTAAATGAGCGGTTTAAAGCCCCAGCGGGGCTTGATAATGGTAGCCAGCCATTTCATTGGCTGGTAATATGGCGGGTAATAGATTGCGTGCCTTTAGGTACGCGACATCAAATCGCTATCGCGTACCTAAAGGCACGCATATTCATTGCCATTTGGTACCAGCCAATGAATTGGCTGGCTACCTTTATCAGATGCCTATGGCATCAATCGTGAGAACAATAAATAAATTCATCCAGTTTGGATGAAGACATCCATATTACCAGCTTCTATGAGACAGCTGAACCGAATCCTGAAAATGAAGTGGCGCGATTATTCCTCATGTTCCCTCAGTTGAATGTGTCGGAAATGGCTCGCTATATTGGCATCAACAAGAGCCTACTGGCAAAGTACATCTATGGGATGAAGAAACCCAGTGCAGAGCGTCTGTTACAAATCAAGGCCGCCTTCCATTCCATTGGTGAACGTCTGATAGCTGTCTGAGTGGAGCTGTCACGTATATACGTCGCGTCGTTTATGTATATACGTAAACTCCCTCACGTATATACGTCTCCGTGAGTTCCACTGGTGGAACTCACGAATTCCACTACTGGAACTCAGCAGTTCCACTGGTGGAACTCGAAACACCCTACGGAAATTATGTCCATTACGATAATTCGTTTCCTTTTTTGACGCTAATTACCATAATCACCATAATTGGCATAATTCATCCCATTATGTTCATTACGATAATTGGTTTCCATCGTATTTTCATGGCCATTGATGTACTCACAAAAAAACAGAATTTTTTCAAAAACACTACACACTACACGAATTTTGCTCACTGGCTCATTCTTTACCCCGTTTATGAGGAAAAGGAGTGAGTTTTATGTAGTGTGTAGTGTTTTTGAAAAAATTCTGTTTTTTTAGAGGCCAACAGCCAACAGCTAATAGCCAAAGAGGCCCTTACTTGGCCTCGCGCTCTATCCAGCCGATGGCCTGTCCCTTCAGGACTTTCTGGCCCTGCTTGGCGGTGATGTCCACCAGCTTGCCGCCGAGTGCAGCGGGAACGGGCAGGAGCTGGCCCCACTGGGTCTGGATGTAGCAGAAGGTTTGGCCTTCTTTGTACTCGGTGCCGATAGCGGGCTCGGTGCAACGGGTGACACCGGCATCGCCGCTGACCTCGAAGAGGACCTGGCCTGCATCGGGAGCCTGGATGGCATCGGCCTTGGCGTGCTTGAAGGCAGAGAGCTCTTCGACAGAGAGCTTGGGACCTGCTGCGGCCTGCAGCTTGGCGTCCTTGGCCTTCTGGAGGTCGGCGAGGAAGTTCTTCTTGGCCTGACCGCTCTTGTAGTTGCGGTACTGCTCGGGGTGCATGGCGAGTTCATAGAGTTCCTCGTCGTCCTGTCCGCGCTCCCAGCCGTTCTCCTCCATCTCCTTGATGAAGTCGGGCAGGGCGTTCTTGAGCAGGGTGCGGGGATCTGCGTCGGTGAACTCGCGGCCTTGCTTGGCGGCCAGTTCCTTGAGTTCGGGATCGATGGTGCCGGGAATCTTGCCGCTCTTGCCGAGGATCATGCCCCACATGCTGTCGTCCATCATGACGAAGCGGCCCTTGCCCTGGGCGATGGTCAGCAGGTTCATGAGGGCGATATTCTTGACGTACTGCGAGAAGGGGGTGACCAATGGGGGATAACCCACGCGCGGCCAGACGTAGGCCACTTCGTCGAAGAGCTTGACGAGGATCTCGTCGGTGGAGAGTTCGGGTTCGCCCTTCGCCTTCAGGGTGTTGTTGATGACGCCATGGATGCCGGCGAGGTCGGCCATCATGGAGCCCATCATGCCGCCAGGCAGTCCGCATCCGAGGAGGAGGGAGGACATGTGTTTGTTGCCCGGGTTGATGAAGTAGCCGAGCCAGTCGTCGATGAACTCCTGGGTGAGGGCGCGTGCGCGCATGTAGGCGTTCATATTTATTTCTTTCACCTCGAAGCCCTCGTTCTTCAGCATCGACTGCACGGAGATGATGTCGGGATGCACCTTGCCCCAGCTCAGGGGCTCGATGGCGGTATCGATGACGTCGGCACCGTTGTTGCAGACTTCCAGGATGCTGGCCATGGAGAGGCCCGGGCCGCTGTGGCCGTGGTACTGGATGATGATGTCGGGGTGCTTGGTCTTGATGGCCTTGGTGAGGGCGCCCAGAAGTGCGGGCTGTCCGATGCCGGCCATGTCCTTGAGACAGATTTCCTCCGCTCCGGCAGCGATGACCTGATCGGCAATCTCGGAGTAGTACTCCACGGTGTGTATGGGGGAGGTGGTGATGCAGAGGGTGGCCTGGGGCGTCATGCCTGCGGCCTTGGCCCACTTCACGGAGGGGATGATATTGCGGACATCATTGAGTCCGCAGAAGATACGGGGGATGTCCACGCCCTGAGCGTGCTTCACCTTATACTGCAGTTCGCGCACATCGTCGGGCACGGGGTACATGCGCAATGCGTTGAGGCCGCGGTCGAGCATATGAGTCTTGATGCCCACTTCGTTGAAGGGCTTGCAGAAGGCGCGCACGGCGGCGTTGGGATTCTCGCCGGCGAGGAGGTTCACCTGCTCGAAGGCGCCACCGTTAGTTTCTACGCGGTCGAAGACACCCATGTCGATGATGGCTGGTGCGATGCGCTCCAGCTGGTCCTTGCGGGGCTGGAACTTGCCAGAGCTCTGCCACATGTCGCGGTAGACGAGGCTGAATTGGATTCTTTTCTTCATAGTGATATTATTAATGGGGCTAATGGGGCTAATGGGGGGATGATGGGTTTAATGGGCACCCTTTCAACTTTTCAACTTTTCAACCTTTCAACTTTTCAACTTTTCAACCTTTCAACCTTTAATAAGGCATTTTCCTGTCATGGCTGCGGGCTGTTCCAGTCCCATGATGTGCAGGATGCTGGGTGCAACGTCGGCCAGGATGCCGTCTTCGACCTTTGCCTGCTTGTTCTCGGTGACGTAGATGAAGGGCACGGGGTTCAGGGAGTGGGCGGTGTTGGGCGTGCCGTCGGGGTTGATGGCGTTGTCGGCATTACCGTGGTCGGCGATGATGATGACTTCGTAGTCGCCCGTGGCCTTGGCGGCTTCGACGACCTCGTTGACGCACTGGTCTACGGCAACGACGGCTTTCTCTATGGCTTCGTAGACACCGGTGTGTCCTACCATGTCGCCGTTGGCGAAGTTCACGACGATGAAGTCGTACTTGTCGGTCTTGATGGCGGCGACGAGTTTGTCCTTGACCTCGAAGGCACTCATCTCGGGCTTCAGGTCATAGGTGGCCACCTTGGGGCTGGCGACGAGGATGCGTTCTTCGCCCTCATAGGGAGCCTCGCGCCCGCCGTTGAAGAAGAAGGTGACGTGGGCGTACTTCTCGGTCTCTGCGGTGTGCAGCTGTTTCAGGCCCTGACGGCTGATGTATTCTCCGAGTGTGTCTTCGACATTCTCCTTCGGGAAGAGGATATGCACTCCCTTGAACGAGGCGTCGTAGGGTGTCATGCAGAAATACTGCAGGCCCGGGATGGTCTTCATTCCCTGTTCGGGCATATCCTGCTGGGTCAGCACGATGGTCAGCTCCTTGGCGCGGTCGTTGCGGTAGTTGAAGAAGATGATGACGTCGCCTTCCTTGATGGTGCCGTCGATCTTAGCGTTGTTGATGGGCTTGATGAACTCGTCGGTGACGCCGTCGGCGTAGGAGAGTTCCATGGCTTCTGCCATGTCCTGAGCCTGATAGCCCTCGCCGCTGATGAGCAGGTCGTAAGCAATCTTCACACGTTCCCAGCGCTTGTCGCGGTCCATGGCGTAGAAACGTCCGATGATGCTGGCGATATGTGCGCCGGTCTCGTCGCACTTCGCCTGCAGCTCGCGGATGAAGCCCACGCCGGAGTGCGGGTCGGTGTCGCGGCCGTCCATGAAGCAGTGGACGTATGTCTCGCGAACCTTATATTCCTGTGAGATCTCGCAGAGCTTGTAGAGGTGTTCTAATGAACTGTGTACGCCACCGTTGCTGGTGAGGCCCATGAAATGGACGGCCTTGCCCTCGCGCACGGCATATTCGAAGGCGCGCTTGATCTCCGGATTCTGCATGATGCTGTTGTCGCGGCAGGCACGGTTGATCTTCACCAGGTCCTGGTAGACGATGCGCCCGCCGCCGATATTCAGGTGCCCCACCTCGGAGTTGCCCATCTGTCCGTCGGGCAGTCCCACGTTCTCGCCGCAGGCCAGCAGCTGGCTGTGGGGGTACGTAGCGTTGAGATAATCCATGTAGGGTGTTGGCGTCTGATAGATGACGTCGCCCTTTCCTTTGTTGCCGATTCCCCATCCGTCGAG
>JAFSXQ010000090.1 GCA_017444005.1 Bacteroidaceae bacterium
CGACACCAAGACGCTGGACACCAGCAGCGTACAGATTCTGGCCACCGTCGGTCTGAAGAACAAGAAGAACGGCATGGCGATGAAGTACACCATCGTCTCCGAGAGCGAGGCCAACCTGCGCGAGGGTAAAATCAGCGTGGGTACCCCCATTGCCCAGGGACTGTTGGGCAAGCACGTGGGCGACGTGGCCACCATCAAGGTGCCCGCCGGCATGGTAGAGTTGGAAATCACAAGTATCAGTTTTGACCTATGACAATATTCTCCAAAATAGTAGCGGGCGAGATTCCCAGTTACAAGTGTGCAGAGAGCGATCAGTTCTATGCCTTCCTCGACATTGCGCCCCTGCAGAAGGGCCATACTCTGGTCATCCCCAAGCGCGAAGTAGACTACTTCTTCGACCTCACTGATGAGGAAATTGCCGCCATGCAGGTGTTTGCCAAGCACGTGGCCGAGGCCATCAAGGAGGTGCTGCCCTGCCGCAAGGTGGGCCAGGCCGTACTGGGCCTGGAAGTACCCCACGCCCACATCCACCTGGTGCCCATGCAGAGCGAGGGTGACCTGAACTTCGCCAACCCGAAGAAGCAGTTCACGCCCGAAGAAATGCAGCAGACGGCCGATGCCATCCGCAAAGCGTTTGAAAAAAAGAGTTAAAGAGGAGTTAAAAGGGACTCCCCTTTAACTCCCAAATAAAAAAACAAGAACCATGGAAAACCACAACTATTGCGTCATACTGGCAGGCGGCATCGGCAGTCGCCTGTGGCCCATGAGCCGACGGAGCCGTCCCAAGCAGTTCATCGACATCTTCGGCACCGGCCGCACGCTGTTGCAGGAGACCTACGAACGCTTTGCCCGCTTCATGCCGCACGACCACATTTATGTCTCCACGAATGTCGGTTACATGAAGTATGTCTACGAGCAACTGCCCGAAATCGACGACATGCACATCCTGGAGGAGCCCCTCAATCGCGGTACGCTGGCCTGCGCTGCATGGGCCACCGTATTCATCAAGAAGACCGACCCGGAAGCCAACCTCATCGTTGTGCCGTCCGACCAACTGATACTGAACGAGGAAAAGTTCCAAGACGACGTGCGCCGCGCTTTCCGCTTCGTCAGCGAGGGCAACCGGCTGATGGTGATGGGCATACGTCCCACCCGCCCGGAGACGGGATACGGCTACGTGCAGAAGAGCGAAGAGACGCCCGAGGAAAACGTCTACCGCCTGAAGACCTTCACCGAGAAACCCGAACGCCAGTTTGCCGAGATATTCATCCAGGACGGCAGTTTCCTCTGGAACACGGGTATCTTCATCTACAACGTCGATGCCATGCTCGACAATCTCTACCGCCTCGTGCCCGAGTATCAGGTGGAGATTCCCAAGATGATGGCCGATGCCGAGATTGCCGACCCGAAGTTCCTGCCCGACTTCTTCAGCGTGCTGCCCAAACTGAGCATCGACATGAACATCATGGAGAAGAGCGACAATGTCTACGTCTACGAAAGTCAGTTCGGATGGGCCGACCTAGGCACATGGGGCACCATCGATGACTACCAGCCGACCGACCATGACGGTAACCTCGTGCTCGACAGCCGTGCTCTGCTCTCACGGTGTAAGGACAACGTCATTCGCATGCCCGAGGACCGCACGGCCGTCATCCACGGCCTGGAAGGCTACGCCGTGGTGGAGGAGGGCGACGTGCTGATGATTTGCCCCAAGGAAGACCTCGCCGCCCTGCGACGTCTGATGACCGAGGCCCAAACCCAACTGGGCATCGAATAATCCCTAATCCCTCTAATCCCTATTCCCTCTAATCCCTAATCCGCTCCCCCCATGAAACGGCTGTTCCTTTATCTCTGCATGGTCTTTGTGGCAACATGGACCGCTGCACAAGGTTTGCCCGAAGACGGCAAAGTGTACTACCTCTACTGCGACAACGACGAAGCGCAGTACTTCTACAACAATGCTGGTCAACTGGCCGTAAGCAACACGCTCAGGGAAGACGAACCCGCCTACCTGTGGCGCGTCACCAAGAACGGCAGTGCCTACAATCTGCAGAACATGGCCGACGAGGCCGCTTTCCTGGGATTCAAGGAGATGGTGAGTGAACCCTTTGACTGGACGCTCGGCACGGCCAATGCCAAGGAGAAGGGCAACGTCACCATGCGCGGACGATACGGCACGCGAACGGTGTTCCTGGTGATGAAGAACGACGGTATGTTCGACCAGGCCACCGGCACCTACGACAAGAAGACGACGGACTACAGCAGCGACTTCTGTTTCGTGGAATA
>JAFSXQ010000091.1 GCA_017444005.1 Bacteroidaceae bacterium
CTGGATGCCACACTCGCCATCAGTTACACGCTCGACGCGACGGGCAATCTCATCGTCAACGAGAAACTCGACGTGAACGAGGAGGCCAAGGAGAAGCCGCAGATGTTCCGCTTCGGCATGCAGTGGGTGATGCCCGAGGAGTACGGAACAGTTCAGTACTACGGTCGAGGCCCCATCGAGAACTACATCGACCGCAACCACTCGCAGCGCATCGGACTCTACACACAGCAGGTCAGCGACCAGTACTGGGGCTACATCCGTCCGCAGGAGAGCGGCAACCACACCGACGTTCGCATGTGGTCGGTCGTTAACAAGGCTGGTCGAGGCCTGAAGTTCCTGGCCATGAGCGAAGGCAAGACGATGGAGGCCAGTGCCCTGCCGTATCTGCCCGCCGACCTCGACGACGGTCCGCGCAAGGATGCCCACCAGAGCCATTCGGGCGACCTGACACCGCGCCCCTTCACCGTTGTGCAGATTCAGCAGCGCCAGTTCGGCATGGGTTGCGTCAACAGTTGGGGCGCATGGCCTCGTGGCGAATACCAGATGCCCTGGCAGGACTACGACTTCACCTACTTCGTGACGGCCGTCAAGTAACATGACCCGCCGCAGGAAGATAGCGTACGCAATAGCAGGAACAGTACTCACCCCGGTGGTGCTGTTCCTGTTGCTCGTTGCTGCGCTCTACATTCCTGCCGTGCAAAACTGGGCAGTAAAGCGGGTGGCGGCCTACGCCTCGGAACAGACGGGCATACAGATTACACTGGAACGCATACGCATACGCTTCCCGCTCGACATCGACCTGCAAGAGTTCCTGGCCACCACCCCACCCGACACGATTCTTTCCGTCCGGCATCTTCTGGTCGACCTCGACCTCTCTTCCCTGTTGCATAAAAAGATTGGCGTCGACGCCATCGACCTGCAGCAGGGCGTCATCGACACCCGCGACCTGATTGCCACCGTAGTGGTGAAGGGCAATGTGGGCAACCTGCATCTGCGGGCCGACCAGATAGCCCTCGACCAGCAACGGGCACGCATCAACGGCGCACGGCTCGACGGTTGCGACCTCGACATTGCCTTGCGCGACACCACCGTCGTCGACACCACCGAATCGGAACCCATCCCCTGGAACATCGAGGTCGACGAGGTGGAAGCCCACAACACACGACTGGCCTTCCACACCGTAGGCGACTCGCTTGTCGTACGGGGCGGTGTGCGCGACCTCGTCATCAATGGCGGGAACGTGAACCTCGGGCAGGGCATCTACGAAGTAAAGTATCTGCTCCTGGATGCCGACTCGCTCAGCCTCACGCCCACCTTTGCCCAGACGCTCTACGGCCTGCGCCTCGAAACCAGCGACCTGCTCATCGACGACACCCACATCCGCGTGCCCCGGCTCAGCCTGTCCACTCCGTCGAGCCAAATCAACGGCAATGCCGACCTCGACTGGGCATCCCTGACACCCAGCGAACGGGGCCGCATGGACGTAGACCTCGACGCCAGCATCGGACGCACCGACCTCCTGGCCATTGCCTCCGCCTACCTCACGCCCGAACTGCGCAGCCTCATACCTGAGAACGCCATCCAACTGACGGCGTCGGCACACGGCAATGTCGACAGCCTCGCCATCCGCCAGGGGCACCTCAGCATCTCACCCTACCTGACGGGCGACATCAGCGGCTCGGCCACCAACATCCTCAACCCCGACAGCCTCGGCGCAGATGTCAACTTGGACGTCATCACCAACGACCTACGCCCCGTGCGACGCATGCTGGGGCTGGACAACAGCATCCGCCTGCCGCAAATGACGCTGACGGGCGATGCCGGTTGGCACCACTCGGTGCTGGACGCCGACCTCAAGTTGACCCAGGGGCGCGGTACGGCCAAAGTGAAAGGCCGCTACGACACACGGAGCGAGACCTACCGGGCCGACCTGGATGTGCGCAACCTGAACGTGCGCAACTTCCTGCCTCGCGACTCCATCGGCGTCGTCACGGCCCGCGCCAGGTTGAGCGGACGAGGCACCGACCTGCTCAGCCGGCGGGCACAGGCGCAAGCCGTCGTCGACGTCCGCCACCTGCAATACGGCAGCAAGGCCCTGGACGACATCCAGTTGACCGCCAACATGCGGAACGGCGAGGCACGGGTGAATCTCTCCAGCAACAACGACATCTTGATAGCCGATGCCTGTGCCACGCTGCAACTCGACCGCAAGATAACACAGGCCGAATTCAGCCTGGGCGTCAACCGCATCGACCTTTATGCACTGGGCGTGACCAAGGAACCGCACACCATCTCGATGTTCCTCGACATGGAGGGGAACACCAACCTCACCGACACCCACCAACTCACGGGCCACGTCCGTGCCATTGAGTTGACACTGGCCGACACCACCTTCTACCCCACCGACCTAGACCTCTCCCTGCTGATGTCGCCCGATACCATCTTCGGCCGGGTCACCTCGGGCGACCTGGATGTGGCACTCTCCTCGAGCGACGGGCTCGACCAGGTGATGCAGAAGGCGAAACTCCTCGGTCCCGAACTGGAGCGCCAGTTTGCCGTCCACACCATCGACCAGGACACGCTGAAGGCCCTCCTGCCTCGCCTCTCCCTGCGCCTACGCAGCGGACAGGAGAACACGCTCGCCCACATCATTAAGTCGATGGGCTACACCTACGACCGCCTGTCCCTCGACTTGGACAGCGACCCCGACATTGGCCTGAACGGCAACGGCTACCTGCACAGTCTGAACACGGGCGCCATTCTGCTCGACACCATCCAGTGGCACGTCTTCCAGGACACCACCAACGTTGTCCGCATGGAAGGACGGGTGCGCAACGGGCCACGCAACCCGCAGGTCGTCTTCGAATCGAACATCATGGGCGAACTCACGCCCTCGGGGGCCAACGCCTCCGTTTCGTTCCTCGATGCCAAGCGGCGCAAGGGCGTGGACCTGGGCGCACAACTCATCATGGAGGACGACGGCTATCGGCTGCACCTGCACCCGCTGGACCCCGTCATTGCCTACCGGCGCTTCACGCTCAACGAGGATAACTATTTCTATCTCCACGACGACAAGCGCGTGGAGGCCAACATCGACCTGACCGCCGACGACGGCACAGGCTTCAAACTCTATTCCACCCCCAACGACGATGCCCTGCAGGACATCACCCTGTCGGTTCACGACTTCAACCTGGGCGAACTGGCCTCCGTCCTGCCCTACCTGCCCGCCATCGGCGGAAAACTGGCGGGCGACTTCCACCTGGTGCAGGATTCCACGTCCATGAGCGTGCTGGTGGATGCCGGCATCGACCGCTTCTCCTACGAGGAGGCACAGATGGGCCACATCGGCCTGAATGCCGTCTACCTGCCCAACCCCGACGGTACGCATTATGTCGACGGCATTGTCTCGCACGAAGGGCTGGAGGTGATGACGCTGGCGGGTACCTACAACCCGAAGGGCGAGGGCAGCATCGACGCCCAGGCCACCCTGCAACGCCTGCCACTCAGCCTGGCCAACGGCTTCATTCCCAACCAGACGGCCGAACTCATCGGGTACGTAACGGGCCAGATGGACGTGCACGGTCCCGTCTCCAATCCCATGCTCGACGGTGCCATAGCAACCGACTCGATGCACCTCGTCAGCGAGATGTACAGCCTCGACCTGCGTTTCCCCGACGATACCATCCTGGTCGAACAGAACCACCTCGACCTGCGCCGTATCGAGGCTTACAGCATCGGGCAAAACCCGCTCGTGCTGGACGGCACCATCGACTTCAAGGACCTCAGTCGCATCCTGCTCGACCTCAATCTTTCGGCCCGCAACTTCGAACTCATCAATGCCCCCAAGAGCGCCAAGGCCATAGCCTACGGCAAGGTGTTCGTGAACATCGGGGCACAACTGTCGGGCACGCTCAACGACATGCTGCTGCGCGGAGGGCTCGACGTCCTGGGCAACACCGATGTCACCTACGTACTGACCGACTCGCCGCTGACCGTCGACGACCACCTGGCCGAGATAGTCACCTTTGTCGACTTCTCCGACACCCTGGCCGTGGCCGAGGTCGTAAAGACTCCCCCCCAGCACATCGACATGCAGATGGGCATCAGCATCGAACAGGCCGCCCAGGTGCACTGTCTGCTCAGCCAGGACGGAACGAACCACATCGAACTGGAGGGCGGAGGCGACCTGACGATGAGTTACAACACGCAGGACGGCCTGCGACTCTATGGCCGCTACACCATCGTGGACGGCCTGATGAACTACACACTCATGGTGATGTCGCTCAAGAACTTTGCCATACAGAACGGCAGTTACGTCGAGTTCACGGGCGACATCCTGAACCCGCGCCTCAACATCAAGGCCAGCGAACGCGTGAAGACCACCGTCTACGAGAGTAACGTGCCGCGCAGTGTGAACTTCGATGTCGGGCTGGCCATCTCACAGACGCTCAACGACATGGGCCTCGAATTCACCCTGGCCGCACCGGGCGACCTCACCGTCTCCAACCAACTGGCCACGATGAGCACCGAGGAACGCGGCAAGGTGGCCGTAACGATGCTGGCCACTGGCATGTACCTGACCGAGAGCGGTAACGGCACCAGCGGATTCAGTGCCACGAATGCCCTGAACTCGTTCCTGCAGACGCAGATTGCCGCCATATCCAACAAAGCCCTGTCCACCATCGACCTGAACTTCGGCATCGACAACACCAGCACGGCCTCGGGCGGCACGCAGACCGACTACAGTTTCAGTTTCGCCAAACGCTTCTGGGGCAATCGCATCAGCCTCATCGTGGGCGGAAAGGTAAGTTCGGGCAGTGAGGCCGTGAACACCGGCGAGACGCTCATCAACAACGTATCCATCGAGTACCGGCTTGACAAGAGCGCCACCCGCTACGTGCGCGTCTACTACGACCGCGATACCGAGTCGCTGCTCGAAGACGACATCATGGAGATGGGCGCCGGCATCGTGCTGCGCCGCAAGAGCACGCGACTGGGCGAACTGTTCCTGTTCAGAAAGAATGAGAAAATGAGAGAATGAGAAAATGAGAAAAGAAATGAATCATACATATTTAAGTCGTTTAAGAAAGAGGAAGTGGGCAGTTCTGCTTACTCATTTTCTCATTTTCTCATTTTCTCATTTTCTTTGCTCTTGCTCCGAGACCAAGAACCTGGCCGAAGGCGAGACGCTATACACCGGCATCAAGCGCGTCAGTTACGACAAACCACAAGCGCTGGACACCCACGCCGACACCGTCGGGGTCATCAAGGCCATCGGGGATGCGTATAACACGGTGGAGGAGTATATCAGGGGCAAGGGGAATAAACTTGACTCCCTAACTAATTCTCCAGGAGAAAATGTATCCTCTCACCCCTTGCCCCTTGCCCCTTCTCACTCAATTAAACTCGACCGCGCCGCCTACGCCACCGCCAAGAGCGAGGTGGAGGGTGTGCTGGCCTATTCGCCCAACAATTCGCTGATGGGCTCATCCTACTATCGCCAGCCGCTGGCCTTCGGTCTGTGGACGTGGAACCGTTACGTGAACAGCACGAGCCGCTTCGGGCACTGGATGTTCAACACCTTCGGCGCCACACCGGTCACCCTGACCAGCGTCAACCCGCGCATCCGGGCACGGGTGGCACAGAACACGCTGCACAACTACGGCTACTTCCGCGGTACGGCCGCCTTCGACACCATTCCGCAGAAGCATCCGCGCAAGGCCAAGGTCAGTTACGAGATTCATCCCGGCCCGCTTTTCCACCTCGACAGCATCGCCTATCTGGGCTTCCCCCTGCAGGCCGACTCCATCATCCGGGCCACCAGCCGGCAGACAGCCCTTCATCCGGGAGCGCCCTTCAGCGTCGTCGACCTCGACGAGGAGCGCACGCGCCTGTCCAAAGCCTTCCGCAACAACGGTTTCTACTACTTCCGGCCCGAACACATCGTCTACCGCGCCGACACCGTTGCCCGCCCGCTCTTCGTCCAGTTGCAGACCATCCCCTCGCCCGACGTGCCCGACGAGGCTCTGCGCCAGTATCGCATGGGCCACACCCTCATCCGTGTCTACCAATACGGCGACCAGGAGATTGTCGACACCCTGCGCCGTCCCCAGAAACTCTCGTGGCGCATGCGACGGGCTATGGCACGATACCAGCGCCAGCACCCGCAGGCCGATTCCGCACGCAACGCCCGGCGCACGCCCTCCACCACGATGGTCTATAGCGGCAAACCCGGAACGCCCCCGCTGAAGATGCGCGCCATTCGCCGCTTCATCTCCTACCGCCCGGGCGACCTCTACAAACTCCACGTCCAGGAGGCCATGCAGAACAACCTGGCCTCGATGGGCATCTTCTCGCAGGTGAATGTGAAATACAATATAAGTGAGAGTCCCTTGCCCCTTACCCCTTGCCCCTTTGATACTCTCGACGTCGACATCACCCTGCGCCTCGACAAGCCCTACGACGCCGAGTTCAAGGGTAATATTGCCACGAAGAGCAACGGACTCGTAGGCCCGGGCGTCAGTTTCTCCATGTCGAAGCAGAACGTTTTCCGCGGAGCCGAGACGCTCGGTTTCGAAGCCTACGGCTCGTACGAATGGATGACCGGCGCGCAGATGAAAGGCCAGCACTCGCTCATGAACTCATGGGAGTGGGGCACCTCGCTCAACCTCACCTACCCGCGCCTGTTGCTGCTCGGCATGGGACAACGCTTCAACCGTCGCGCACAGGCCACCACATCCTATAAGATTAATGCCGACTGGCTGAACCGCTCGGGCTACTTCAGCCGTGTGTCGTTCGGTGCCCGCGTCACCCACACCTACCAGCGCAACCGACGCTACATGCACGAGGTCGTCCCCATCCGTCTCGACTACGAGAAGCAACTGCACACGACGGCGAAGTTCGACTCCATAGCCTTCACCAACCAGGCCCTCTACGCCTCGTTGCGCGACCAGTTCGTGCCCTCGGCGCAGTACACCTTCACACACACCAACCCCGCCAGTCGCGACCGCAAACGGCGCGTCACCATCTCCATCAAGGAGGCCGGCAACCTCACCAGCCTCGTCTACCGCATGGCCGGCAAACCCTTCACGCAGCGCGATAAGTCGCTCTTCGGCGTGCCCTTTGCCCAGTACATCCGACTGACGGCCGAGTACACCCAGCAGTTGCGCCTCGGGCAGACGCGCACCTTCCTGGCCGGGCGCATCTTCGGTGGTGTCATCCGCAGTTTCGGCAACGCCGCCACTGCCCCCTACGCCGACCTCTTCACCGTGGGCGGAGCCAACTCGATCCGCGCCTTCGGCGTGCGCAGCATCGGTCCCGGCAGTTACCATCCCGCCAACAGCAACTACAGTTACATCGACCAGATGGGCGACCTGAAGTTCGAGGCCAACCTCGAATACCGCTTCCCGCTCGTCAGCAAACTCGGCGGCGCTCTGTTCGTCGATGCGGGCAACGTGTGGCTCATGAAGAAGGACCCCAACCGTCCCGGTGGCAGCATCCGCCCGGGCAGCATCGGGCGCGAGATAGCCCTCGGCACGGGCTTCGGTCTGCGCTACGACCTCGACTTCCTCGTCATCCGCTTCGACGTCGGCATTGGCATCCATGCCCCCTACGACACCGGCCACGGTGGCTACTACAACATGGGCCGCTTCTGGGACTCCCTCGGCTTCCACCTCGCCGTCGGTTATCCGTTCTAAATGCGCCCATGCATCAGGAATCGTATTGCACATCGATGTAAACATTTCTTACCCGCCAGGGAAAAGGTTAGTAATCTTGCAGGCAGAAGATTACTAATCCTAAGCCCGGAAGATTACTAATCTTATCGATGGAAGATTACTAATCTTATCGCCGTAAGATTACTAATCTTATTTGCACCCAAATAGCGATGGAATTCACACAAGAATACAATACGCTGTTAATAAACATTATAAAGGAACAAACCATCAGTAACCATCAACGATCCGTTGCCAGGGTTAAGATACTACACAGAAAAAAGTGGAATAATCAAATTTTTTCGATATTTATTCAGTTGAGTCCTTTAAGTCAAAGTACATCAGACGAGTGTTCTGAGGAACTACCGACTTGTCCTTTCTTGTGCTCATAGACTCTACTTCCTCTGATGGGAATAGATAGGTGAATCCGTTTTTCCGATAATAAGCCAAAGCATCGGGAGCATTACGGGCATCAACGATAAGGAAGCGACAACCAGCCTTGCCTCCGTGCCCCAACCACATCTTGATAAAGTTCATAAGAGCAGAACCGATACCTTGATGAGCCATTTCCTGATTAACAGCCAAACGTCCTATCAGAATTCCAGGATAGCGTTTCAGTCGCTTTTCGCTAAGGTCGTTCAACTCACGGAACTCCTCTTGCTTACGGTTAGACAAGTCTGTAATGCGCAGACTGTCATAGGAAACGGAAAAGGCACAAGCAATCTTCTTTGGGTGTTCCTTGGGGCAGAATACATAAGAACGGCTTACCATGCGTCGAGAATAAGCAAGTACATCCTTCTGGAAATACTCGTCAAGGTCGCCAACTCCACAAGAAAAATGCTCGCACTCAGCGAGCACTTCTTCCGTCAGTTCCTTGAATACATATTTGCTCAGGAATTCGTCGTTTGTCATAGTGGCATTCCAGACTCTTTAAGCATTCTGAAATAAGCCTTCTTCTCACTTTCCGTATATATGGGAGTGGGATGAGGGTTGCGCTCACGCTCTTCTGCACGCTCTATGAATGCCCTTGCGGCTTCACCGTGCAATGTCGGGATAATCTTTACTGGTGTTGCCATTTTATATACTTTTTTTGATTTCTGCTGCAAAATTAAGAATTTTCTTCAACTATTCAAAGGATTTAACAAGATTTCAGTCAAAATGTTTCGAGTTCTTTCACGCGGCAATGAAAAGAAAAGTGAGCATTCCTTTTGCATTGCGCTCGATTTTTCGTAACTTTGCACCGATTCCGGTGTACAAAGCGTTGTGCGAAAGCCGGATGACTTAAAGAACGAAGAGCGTTTAC
>JAFSXQ010000092.1 GCA_017444005.1 Bacteroidaceae bacterium
CAGGGACTGCCCAGCAACCAGTTCAACTACAAGTCGGCCCTGGCCCTGCCCGACGGCAGCATGCTCTTCGGCACCATCAACGGACTCGTGTACTGCCAGCCCAACAAGACGCCGGCGGCAGCGGTAGCGGGTGACGGCGGAGCGGCTCCGCAACTGTTGCTGACCCGGCTGCGCATCGACGGACAGGACGTGACGCCGCAGACCGAGGGGTCGCCCCTCCAAAGCAGTATCATGGAGACCCGGCGTATCGTGCTCCCCTATAACCGCACGAACATCAACCTCGACGTGGCCCTGCTCTCTTACGCCTCGGGCATGGAGACCATCTACGAATATCGCCTCGAACCCATCGATGTCGAATGGCACCCCGTGCCCGACGGCGGACTGTCGCTGGCCAGCCTGGCCTCGGGCAACTACACCCTGCGACTGCGCTCCAGCAACCTGTCCGACGAGGACGCGCCCCACGAGGAGCGCACGCTCGTCATCGTGGTCCGTCCGCCCCTGTGGCGGCAGTGGTGGGCCATCGTCCTATATATAATAGGTACGGGATGTCTCGTCGGTCTGTGGTTCGTCTGGTATCGCCGCCGCAAGGAACAGCAGTTCCAGGAGCGCCAGCGCCTCTTCACCATCGAGAAGGAGAAGGAACTGGGCGAGAAGAAGGTGCAGTTCTTCACCGAGATAGCCCACGAGATACGCACACCGCTCACCCTGATCAACGGCCCCCTGGAAATCATACAGAAGACCGGCGTCAAGGACGAGCGCATCGAGCGCAACCTGGGCGTCATCCAGCAGAACACCAACCGCCTGCTGAACCTCGCCTCGCAGTTGCTCGACTTCCAGAAACTGGGTTCGGGCGAGACGCGGCCGCAGTTCGAGACGGTGAACGTCAGCGAATTGCTGCGCGACACGATGGAACGCTTCGAACCGACCTTCGGCGTGCGCGGCAAAGCCCTCGTGGCCAAGCACATCGAACCCGCTGTGCTGGCCCTCATCGACCGCGAGGCTGTCACCAAGATACTGAGCAACCTGCTCAACAACGCCCTGAAGTACGGGCAGAGCCGTTGCGAGGTGGAACTGGAGACTTACAACGACCGTTTCCGCCTCTCCGTGTTCTCCGACGGCACGCCCATACCCCCCGAGCGGCGCGAGGCCATCTTCGACCCCTTCGTCCAACTGAAGGAACGCAGGAAGAGCGACGAGGAGCCCGTGGGCGGCGTGGGCATAGGACTGGCCCTCTGTCGGTCGTTGGCCAAGATGCACAACGGGACGCTGGCCGTGGAACCCGCCCAGGCGGAGGCCGACGGGGCAGGGGAGGGGAACGTCTTCGTCCTGGACCTGCCCCTGGGGGAAGCCGTGATAACGGACGATGCGCCCAACGCCCCCAGCAACAACACCCTGCCCGACACCGCGACGCTCGCCGACACGGGACTGCTGACGCAAGACAACGTGCGCGGAGCCACCATTCTGCTCGTAGAGGACGAGGAGGGCATCCGCGACTTCATCTCGGAACGTCTGCGCGAGGACTTCCTCGTGGAGGTGGCCGAGAACGGGCAGGCGGCCCTCGATGTTCTGAAGGCCAACCACATCGACCTCGTCATCACCGACATCATGATGCCCGTCATGGACGGCGTGGAACTATGTCGCCACATCAAGCAGGACATCGAGTTCAGCCACATCCCCGTCATCTTCCTCACGGCCAAGAACGATACCGACACCAAGATTGCCGGCTTGCAGGTCGGTGCGGAGGCCTATATCGAAAAACCCTTCGCCTGGGACTTCCTGCGGATGCAGATTGTCTCCCTGCTCAGCAACCGCCAGAAGGAGCGCGAAGCCTTTGCTAAGCGGCCCTTCTTCCCCATGAACGGGATGCAGATGAGCCACGAGGACGAGGAGTTCATGAACCGCACCCTAGAGGTCATCAACCAGCACCTCTCCGACGAGTCGTTCAATGTCGAGGCCATGGCGTCGGCGCTCTGCATGAGTCGCAGTAGCCTGTTACGCAAGATAAAGACCCTGTTCGACATGCCGCCGCTCGACTTCATCCGCCTTATCCGACTGAAGAAGGCCGCCGACCTCATTCAGGAGGGCCGCTACCGCATGGGCGAAATCAGTCTGATGGTGGGCTTCAGCAATCACTCGTACTTCTCGAAACTCTTCTGCCGGCAGTTTGGCATGACCCCGAAGGACTTCGAGAAACAAATAGAAGAACAGCGTACGAAAACGAAGAGTTTGCGTCAAAAATAGGCCATTCCATCGTACTTTCATTGCTATTGCATCATTTGTTGTACAAATTGGCGCACAGGCGTTAATCGTAATTGCACGCGAATGTCTATCTTTGCAGCAGATTTCAACGATTAACTCCTGCTTAGGCATGAAAAACTTTCTTCGACTACTCCCTCTCTTCATCCTGTTGCTCACCGGCGGCAGGGCTTCGGCCATCAACCAGCGCCCCCTGCACGAAGACTGGCGCTTCCGTCAGGGCAACTCCGAACTGTGGCATCCGGCCCGGGTGCCGGGCAACACCCACCTCGACCTGATGCGCGAACGCATCATCGAAGACCCCTTCTTCCGCCTCAACGAGCGCAGTGTGCAATGGGTCGACAAGGAAGATTGGATGTACGAGACACACATCACGCCCACGCCCGGGGAACTCTCGGCCACCCACCAGACCATCGTCTTCAAGGGCCTGGACACCTACGCCGACGTCTACCTGAACCACCAGCGCATCCTCGAGGCCGACAACATGCACCGCGAGTGGCGCTGCGACGTGCGCGGTATACTGAAGGAGGGCGACAACCTGCTGGAGGTCTATTTCCATTCGCCTGTCAAGCGCAATGTCCCCAAGTTCGACGCCCTGCCCTATCGGCACAACACAGGTCCCGACCACTCGCAGATGGGCGGCCTGTTCGACAAGACCATTTCCCCATTCGCCCGCACGGCGGGTTTTGAATACGGTTGGGACTGGGGGCCGCGCCTCGTTACCTTCGGCATCTGGCGCCCCGTCTTGCTCGAAACCTGGAGCGACCTCCGCTTGGCCGACGTGTGGTACATCCAGAAAGATATAAATAAGAAACGTGCGCGCTTGCGTACGGTGGTCGAGATAGAAAGCGACGTGGCCCAGTCCGACGCCCGGCTCTCCATCACCGCCGACGGGAAGCCCGTGGCCCAGCAGACTGTCACCCTCGTCCCCGGCCTGAATACCGTCACCCTCGACTACGAGATAAAGAATCCCCGTCTCTGGTGGACCAACGGTCTCGGCGAGCCGTACCTGACAAAGATGCAAGCCACCCTCGCCACAGGTTCTGTGTGTTGCGATACTATCGCAACCCCCTTGGGTATTCGCTCCCTCCGCCTCCACAACGACCCCGACCAGTGGGGCCACAATCTCTACTTCGAACTGAACGGCGAACCCCTCTACGCCAAGGGCTCCGACATGATACCCAACGACAACTTCCTCTCCCGCGTCACCGACAGCATCTACCACCAGGTCGTGGCCGACGCCGCAGCCGTCAACATGAACATCCTCCGCGTGTGGGGCGGCGGCATCTACGAGGACGACCGTTTCTACGACTACTGCGACCAGATGGGCATCCTCGTCTGGCAGGACTTCATGTTTGCCTGCATGACCTACGAGGTGGATTCGGCCTTCCTCGAGAACATCCGCCAGGAGGCTATCTACAACGTTCGTCGCCTGCGCAACCACGCCTGCATGGCCGTCTATACGGGCAACAACGAGGCTCAGGACGTCTGGTTTGGCTGGGGTGGCAAGAAACGCTATTTCGACGAACTGGGCGAGGGCGAGCGCGTCTGGAAGATGCAGCACCAGATTTTCTACGAAGTCCTTCCCGACGTCGTGAAGGAATACGGGGGCGGCACTGCCTACCGGCCCTCTTCGCCCTGGGCCTTCGAGAACACGCCCTCGGACGGCGTGAACGGCGACGACCACTACTGGGGCGTGTGGCATGGCGGCGAGCCCATCGAGGCCTACTTCGACCATCATGTCCGCTTCCAGTCGGAGTATGGTTTCCAGTCGTTTCCGGAGTACGAGAGCGTCCTGCTCTATAACCCCGACCCGCGCGACCACGACATCTACTCCGAGGTAATGATGGCCCACCAAAACGCGGGCACATACGCCAACCACCGCATCGAGGAGTACATGGGCCGCGACTACCGCGTGCCCACTCCCAAGGACAACAGCCCCGAGGCCCGCGAGGAAGCCTTTAAGCGTTTTCTTTACGTCGGGCAGGTGTTGCAGGCAGATGCCGTGAAGATGGGCATGGAAGCCTTCCGCCGCGACCGTCCCTACTGTATGGGCAGCATCGTATGGCAACTCAACGACTGTTGGCCCGTTGCCTCCTGGTCGAGCCGCGACTACTACGGCCGCTGGAAGGCCCTGCACTACGTCACCCGCAAGGCCTACGATGACATCCTCGTCAGTCCCCGCGTCATGGCCACCGTGCCCGCCGATTCTCCGACGGGGGAGCCCGTAAAGCAGGTGGCAGCCCTGCCTGGGCAGGAAGACACGGGCGTGAAGCAATCGCAAGACATTGCCTTGTCCAAGAAAGTGCTGGAACTGAAACTCGTCAACGACCGCCGCACTGCTGCGCCCGGCACCCTACGCCTCCAGACCATGACCCTCGACGGCCGTGTGGTCTATGAGAAGACCAAGCGAGTCTCCCTGCCCAAGAACTGCGCCATCGACGTGGAAACCCTGCGCGTCAGCGACCTCCTCGGCGGTGAGCAGCCCGGCGACGTCTTCTTCTACATCACCTACGAAACCACTTCCCCCCAAGGGGGGAGCAAGGGGGGGCTTTTACTACAACATTGCCTACCCCGAACGGCAGAAGGACATGCACTATCGTCCCGCCCGCATTGCAGTCACGGACATACATCCCGTGGCCGACGGCTTCAGCGTCAGCCTGAAGAGCGACATCTTTGCCCGCGCCGTCTTCCTGAAGATTCGCGGCATCGACAACTTCTTCTCTGATAATTACTTCGACCTGCTTCCCGGCGAGGATCGCACCATCACCGTGCGTACCTTGAAGTCCCTCGCCCAGTTCAAGCAGGAGTTGGAAATCACGTCTCTCGGCGACACGTATAAATAGGAATAATGATATATATAGGAACAACAAAAATAATCTGATATGAACAAACGAGCAATCTTATCAACCCTGCTGGCCCTGACGATGGTATCGGCGAACGCCGAAGTACGTCTGCCGGGCTGGATGAGCAGTAACATGGTGTTGCAGCAACAGAGCACGCTGCACCTGAAGGCAACAGCCAAGCCCAAGGCTAAAGTGAAAGTGGCAGCAAGTTGGAACCGCGAACTTCTGGAGACGCGCGCCGACGCGGACGGACGCTTCGCCATCGACCTGTCTGTCCCCGAGGCCGGAGGCCCCTACACGCTCACCTTCGACGACGGCAAGAAGTGCATCCTCACGAACGTGATGGTGGGCGAAGTGTGGTTCTGCTCGGGGCAGTCGAACATGGAGATGCCCGTCCAGGGATGGGGCAAGGTGAAGAACTACGAGCAGGAGGTGGCCAACGCCCAACATCCGCTCATCCGCCTGTTCCAGGTGAAGGAGGTCACCGCCCTGACCCCGCAGACCGAAGTACCCTATGGCCACACCAACGGCTGGGCCGTCTGTTCTCCCGAGATGGTGGCCGAGTTCTCCGCCACGGCCTACTTCTTCGCCCGCGCGCTGACGGAGAAACTGGGCATTGCCGTGGGCGTAGTCAACAGCAGTTGGGGCGGTACGCCCGCTGAGACGTGGACGAGCCATGAGGCCCTGAAACACGTCACGGGCTTTGAGGACATGCTGAAGCGCATCGAAGAGATGGGCCCCGAACGAGTACAAAGCGTCTACGAAGAATCATTGGCCGAATGGGACCGGCAGTTCCTGACAAAGGACCAAGGCCTGCGCAACGCCGACATCCGTAGCCCGAAGTGGAATGCCGAGACCGACGGATGGCAGACCATGTCGCTGCCCGCCCTTTGGGAAGGCCAAGGGCTTCCCGGCTTCGACGGCGTGGCGTGGTTCCGCCGCGTGGTGAACGTACCGGCCGACCTTGCCGGAAAGGACTTGAAACTGAACCTCGGCATGATTGACGACGAAGATAAGACCTACTGGAACGGCGAGATGGTGGCCGAAGGTTCGGGCTTCAACCAACAGCGCCAGTACACTGTGCCCGGCCGACTGGTGAAGGCGGGGCAGAACGTCATCCTCGTGCGCGTCACCGACACAGGTGGCGAGGGCGGCATCTATGGCAAGCCCGAGGACATGACCCTCGACGGCAAGATTTCCCTGGCCGGTCCCTGGCAGTACCGCGTGGGCGTCAGCCTGAAGGAACTGCCGCAGCGCCCGATGAGTCCCACCAGTTCGTGGTGGCCCAGTGCGTGCTACAATGCCATGGTGGCCCCCTTCCTGGGTATGCCCATCCGGGGCACCATCTGGTACCAGGGCTGTGCCAACGTGGGCCGTGCCGAGCAGTACGAAAGTCTGTTCCAGACGCTCATTCACGACTGGAAGCAGCGCTTCGGCGAACATCCCTTCTACTTCGTCCAACTGGCCAACTACCTCAGTCGTCACGACGTACAGCCCGAATCGGACTGGGCCGCCCTGCGCGATGCCCAGCGTAGTGCCTTGCAGATTGCCGGCACGGGTATGATGGTGAACATCACCTTGGGTGAGGCAGGCGACATCCACCCCAAGAACAAGCAGGAGGTGGGACGCCGACTGGCCCGACTGGCCCTCAATCGGACCTACGGCCAGCCCGAGCCCGGATGTGCACCCGAGTACCAGCAGATGAACGTCGTGGGCGACAAGGCTTTCCTGGCCTTCTCCCTGCCTCAGGGGGCCGAGGGCCTGGCACCGAATGCCGACATCAAGGGCTTCACCATCGCCGGTCCCGACCACAAGTGGTACAAGGCCCAGGCGCGCACACTGACCGACCACAGCGTCGTGGTTTCTGCCCCCGAGGTTGCTGTCCCCATCGCCGTCAGGTACGGTTGGGCGGACAATCCGGAATGCACACTTGCGACTCCTGAAGGCTTCGACGTCTCACCGTTCCGCACGGATAATTGGTAATAAAAACAGATAAAAACAGACAGATATGAAACTCAGAACATTCCTTCTTGGCTGCCTCGTCCTGACAGCCGCAAACGCAATGGGCGACGAACTCATCCGCGTACAAACCCGTAGCCTCGACCTCATCCTGAAGGTGAAGGACGACGGTCGCCTCACCCAGTCGTACTTCGGCAAGCAACTGCGCCACGAGAGCGACCTCCGCTGGCTGGAGGACGGTCGTGAGGCCTACCTCACCCGCACCGCCGACGTCTACTTCGAACCGGCCCTCGACATCATCCATGCCGACGGCAACCCCTCCACCCGTCTGCGCCACACGGCCCACACGACCAACTCGTTGGGACAGGGCGTGCAGGAGACCGTCGTCACGCTCGAAGATGAGAAGGAACCCGTAAGCGTGCGCCTGCACTATGTTGCCTATTCGGCCGAGGATGTCATCAAGGTCTACACCGAGATTCAGAACCGTCAGAAGAAGCCTGTGCAACTGAAGAAGTTCGCTTCCTCGATGCTCCACTTCGACCGCGACGCCTACTACCTCACACAGTTCAACGGCAACTGGGCCCACGAGGCACAAATGACTACCACGCCCCTCGTTTTCGGCAAGAAGACGATAGACAGCAACCTCGGCACACGTGCCGACATGTACGCACAGCCGCAGTTCATCGTCTCGCTTGGGCAGCCTGCTACCGAGACCACGGGCGAGGTGCTCCTCGGTCAACTCGGATGGACGGGCAACTTCCGCTTCGTCTTCGAGGTTGATGAACAAGGCGGACTTCGCGTACTCTCGGGCATCAACTCCGACTTCTCCGAACGCACGTTGGCACCGGGCGAGACCTTCCGCACCGCCGACTTCTACTTCACCCTCAGCCAGAACGGCCTCGAGCAGGCCTCGCACAACCTCCACAACTGGGCACGCCGCCATCAACTCAAGGACGGCGGTGGCGACCGCATGACGCTGCTCAACAACTGGGAGGCCACCTATTTCGACTTCAACGAAGAGAAACTTGTCACGCTCATGGACGATGCCGTTTGCCTCGGCGTGGATATGTTTCTGCTCGACGACGGCTGGTTTGCCAACAAATACCCGCGCAGTTCGGACAACGCCGGACTTGGCGACTGGCAGGAGACCACCGGCAAATTGCCCAACGGCGTAGGCCGTCTGTGCGATGCTGCCCGCGAGAAGGGCATTCGCTTCGGCATCTGGATAGAGCCGGAGATGGTCAACCCCAAGAGCGAACTCTACGAGAAGCATCCCGACTGGGTGCTGCAGACGCCGGGGCGCGAACCTGCCCTCTTCCGTTCCCAACTCACCCTCGACCTCACGAACCCCAAGGTGCAGGACTTCGTGTTCGGCATCGTGGACAACTTGATGACCAAGTACCCCGAGATAGCCTTCTTCAAGTGGGACTGCAACTCGCCCATCATGAACCCCTATTCGCCCTACCTCAAGGACCGTCAGACCCACCTCTACGTCGACTACGTGCGTGGCTTCTACAGCGTGCTCGAACGCATCCGGGCCAAGTACCCCCGCCTGCCCATGATGATGTGCTCGGGCGGCAGCGGACGCATCGACTACAAGGGGCTGGAGTACTTCACCGAGTTCTGGGCTTCGGACAACACCGACCCCATCGAGCGCCTCTTCATCCAGTACGGCTACAGTTTCTTCTATCCCTCCAAGGCCGTCTGCGCACACGTCACGACGTGGAACAGCCGCGCCAGCGTCAAGTTCCGCACCGACGTGGCCTCAATGGGTAAGTTGGGCTTCGACATCAAACTCACCGACATGAGCGAGCAGGACATCCAGTATGCCCAGGCAGCCGTGAAGAACTACAACCGCCTGAAGCCCGTCATCATGGAGGGCGACCTCTTCCGCCTCGTATCGCCCTACGAGGGCCAGCATGCCGCCAACGTCTACGTATCCACCGACCAGCGCCACGCCGTCCTCTTCACCTTCGATGTCTATCCCCGCTTCGGCGAACTGCGCCACAACGTCGTCCTGCGCGGCCTCGACCCCGCCCGGCAGTATCGCATCCAGGAGATTAACCTCATGCCGGGCCAGGACACGTGGGTACACGACCGCACCTATAGCGGCGATTACCTGATGAATATCGGTCTCGACCTGTTCACGGGCAATAAACTGAACAGCCGCGTCGTTGAATTAATAGCAGAATGATGCAATTATGAAAAAGATATTCTTTTTGCTTCTCATCGGTGTCTGCTTATGCGGGCATGCCGAGAACGTGTCCCTGCAGGTGGGCAACCTAACCATCAGTTGGAGCGACCAGTACAAATCCTTCACCATCCGCGGTCAGCAGGCCGACGGCACGACGCGCAGCATCGCCACGCGCAGTAAGCCCAAGGCCACGTACGACAACGCACAGGGCGTGAGCCGCGACTATTTCACCACCGACCGCTACGCCACGATGGCCTACACCACCGAGGCCGTCGCCGACGAGTTCGGCCAGGGCACGGCCCACCGCTTCACATTCACCGACCCCACGGCCGACCAGGAGGACCGGGTGACGATGCAAGTCTCGTTCTTCGAGTACCCCAGTCGTCCCTTCGTGCTCACGCAGTTGGCCCTCATCTCGGCCAGCGGCCCCATCCGCACGAACCACCTGGAGGCCGTGAGCACCACCGTGCAGTGGCGCATGATGACGCAGAGCGAGAACAACCGCATGCTGAAGGTGCCCTTCGACAACGACGGATTCGGCCGTTACCACACCTATCGGCTTACCACAAGTATGACCAGTTACGAGGTGTCCAGCATCTACGACGGAGCCAACGGCTACGGGGCCGTCTACGGTAGCGTCGACCACGACCACTGGAAGAGCGGCATCTGCGTCGATGCCACCGATAATGCCTCCATCCGGTCGCTACAACTCATCTCCGGCATGAGCGACACCGAGACCCGCGACGACTTGCCCGACTACGGCCACCTGCCCCACGGCAAACTGCAGGGCGACACCGTCCGCTCCGCCCGTTTCTTCGTCGGTTTCTTCGACGACTGGCGCGTGGGCATGGAGACCTTTGCCGACGCCTGCGCCGTGGTACGCCCGGCCATGTCGAACTGGACAGCCGGCACGCCCTTCGGCTGGCAAAGCTGGGGCGTACTGGCCGACAAGAACAGCTACGAGGCCGACATCGAAATCAGCGACTACTATGCCCAGGTGCTGCAGCCTGGCGGCTTCCGGAACTCCAAGGGCAACATCGTCATGAGCCTCGACGCCTCCGACGGCCACAGCGACCAGCAGAAGCGCGACTTCATCGCCCATTGCCAGCAGAACGGCCAGATGGTGGGCTGCTACTCCACGCCCTTCTCGCTCTGGTGGGACGAGAACAGCATCAACACCTACACGATATCCTGGATGAAGGACGGCGAGCGCGTCAACGGCGTCATGCGCGACGCGGTGCTGAAGATTAACGGCAAGCCCGTGAAGTACGACGGAGCCTACTGCGCCGACCCGACGCATCCCGTCACGAAGCAGAGCATCGTCAACTTCGTGCGTAACGAGGCTGCCAAGGGCACCCGCTGGATAAAGGCCGACTTCCTCAATTGCGGCATCATCCAGGCCGACAGTTACTACAAGGAGGGCATCACCACCGCCGTCGAAGCCTACAACGACGGCATGCGCTACCTGCAGGAGCAGTGCGCCCGGTACGACATCTTCGTCGCCCTCTCCATCGCGCCCCTCTTC
>JAFSXQ010000093.1 GCA_017444005.1 Bacteroidaceae bacterium
ATTTATTTGGTTTGTTAATGAAAAATCCACATAATGCACTGCAAAGTTACGGATTAATTTTGGAACGAGCAAGGGATATTCTAGAAATAAAAATCACGCCTCGGAGCGTGATTTCTTGAGCATTTGAATTTCAACAGATTAACAATCTGGTTTCCCATAACCCTGCTGAATATCATCCTTTACGAGTTCTACCACATTTTGATGTTCATCACGGGATATCAAATGCATAAAGCAACTATATCCTTGACCATCAATACGTATGGGAGTATTGGCTATCCCCGACACATGATGGCTGGACATATACGTATCAAAGAGGCGACTGAAAAGACGGCTTCTATACTCCTGCACCGTCATATTACGGTTTGCGCTACTGGCATTTCGTGCTGGTATCGGATTACAATCATCGCAGGAGTAAAAAATAATAAGATTTGGATGTTCTGCAAATATATCCGCAATGCGCCCCACAATAGAATGAAGCACATTCTGCGATGTTGCATTCTCTCCACTCACACGGTCAATAATAAGTTCAGTGATGTCTATATCTTGCCGCTGCAGCACTTCTCGCACTGCTATTGAAAGATGTTGCTCATCTGCAGGGAGAAACAATATTCTGTATTCATCTCCCTGTTTAGACGTAACCATGAAAGAGTATTCCATTACACAAAGATGCGACAAGAGAAATCTTCGGGTTTCATCCTACGAAGACGTTCTACCTGAGCACGTTTACGCTCTTGTATCCGGTCCAGCGCATTCAGAACACGCTTCGAAGGATTGCTGACGACCAGTGTTTCTGCTGTATACTTCATACCTACACATTTGTATTCGACTGCAAAGTTACACATTAATTTTGGAACGAGCAAGGGATGGGGTGAAAAACGCATCGCGATATTTCGCAGATAAGATTAGTAATCTTATGGCCGGAAGATTAGTAATCTTATCGGTGGAAGATTAGTAATCTTATTTTTGACCCGAAATGAACTATAGAACTTAAATCCACGCAAATCATTCACAAATCTCTTTATCAATGGTCTTTTCAAGGGCAATTTATGCCAGATTTATGCAGATTTATGTTCCTTCAAAATTCTATTTAGGTCAGACGGGGTCGACGTCGTAGACGATGTGGGCAGCACGGTAGCGAGGCTGTTCGAGGAGGTACTGCTGTATCTGGCGCAGGCGGCGACGGACCTCGGACATGGGGGCCGAGACCTCGATTTTCAGTACGAGGCGGCGGATGTACAGCAACTGGATGCGGCTGACGGGCGGTGTGTCGGGCCCCAGGACACGGGGACCGAAGATGCGGTGCAAGAGTTGGAACATGTCGTGCGAGAGGGCATCGACGGTGCGCAGGTCGCGATGCTTGAGGACGATGCTGACCAAGCGGCTGAAGGGAGGATAGTGGAAGGTCTGCCGTTCCTCAACCTGGTCGCGGTAGAGCGCGGCGTAGTCGTTGCCGACGACCTGACGGATGACGGGGAGGTCGGGCGACTTGGTCTGCAGGAAGACCACCCCCTGACGCCGGCGCCGACCGGCACGTCCGGCCACCTGCGAGAGCATCTGAAAGGCCCGCTCATAACTGCGGAAGTCGGGCTGGTTCAAGAGCGTATCGGCATTCAGTATGCCCACGACACTGACGCGCTCGAAGTCCAGACCCTTCGTCACCATCTGGGTGCCGACGAGGATGTCGGTGCGGCCGTGCTGGAAGTCGGCGATGATGCGCTCGTAGGCCGCACGGCTGCGGGTGGTGTCGAGGTCCATGCGGGCCACACGGGCCTGAGGCATGAGGCGCTCGATGTCCTCCTGTATGCGCTCCGTACCGTAGCCCACGGAGGTGAGTTCGTGCCCGCCGCACTGCGGACACTGTTCGGGTATGGGATAGGTGGCACCGCAGTAGTGGCACGTCATGCGCCGCATGTCGCGATGCAGGGTGAGGGTGACGTCGCACTGGGTGCAGCGCGGGTTCCAGCCGCACGTCTGGCACTCCACCTGCGGGGCATAGCCGCGGCGGTTCTGGAAGAGGATGACCTGTTCGCGACGTTCCAGGGCCTCGCGCATGGCACGGATGAGGTCGGTGCTGAAGGGGCCGGTCATCTCCTTGCGCCGGCGACGGTCGCGCAGGTCCACCACCTCGATGCGCGGCAACTGCACCTGACCGTAGCGTTCCGTCAGGGAGACCAGTCCGTAGCGGCCCTGCTGGGCATTATAGAAACTCTCCAGCGAGGGCGTGGCCGTACCGAGGAGCGTCTTGGCCCCCATCTGACGGGCCAGCACGAGGGCCACGTTGCGGGCATGATAGCGGGGAGCGGGGTCCTGCTGCTTGAAACTGCTCTCGTGTTCCTCGTCGACGATGACCAGCCCCAGACGCTGGAAGGGCAGGAAGATGCTGGAGCGCACGCCGACCAGGATGTCGTAGGGCTCGGTGGAGAGTTGCTTCTGCCACACCTCCACCCGTTCGGCATCGGGATATTTGGAATGATAGACGCCGAGGCGCTGACCGAAGACGCGGCGCAGACGCTCGACGAGTTGGGCCGTGAGCACAATCTCGGGCAGCAGGTACAGCACCTGGCGGCCTTGGGCCAACTGGTCCTGAATGAGCCGGATGTATATCTCGGTCTTACCGCTGGAGGTGACACCGTGCAACAGGCAGGTGTCGTGGGCGACCAGGGCGGCGCTGATTTCGTCGTAGGCTCGCTGCTGGGCGGGGGAGAAGAGTGAAGAGTGAATAGTGAAGAGTGAAGAATTAGATCTTCGTTCTTCACTATTCACTTCCAATCGGGACACCTCGCGCTCGTACACCTCCAGCACGCCGCGGTCGCGCAGGGCCTTGAAGGCAGCCTCGCTCTGGCCCTCCATGAGGGTGGACTTCTCCAGTTCGACAAGGAGCGAGCGGTTCTGCAGCGTGAGGGCAGCGGAGGCCTGGGAGAGGTCGAGGTAGCGGAGCAGGAGGTCGGCCTGCCGCTGGGCGCGACGGAGTTCGTCGAAGAGCAGGTTCAGGCGGTCCTGGCTGAAGAAGGCCTCCGCCAGGCGCACACAATGGACGGTGCGCGGCCGATAGTTGCGCTTCAGTTCCTCGCGCATCATGAGGGCGCCCTTGTCAAGGAGGCTCTTCACGATGGGCAAAACGTTGGGGGATTTACCCTTTGAGCCTTTTCCATTTACCTGTTGGGCATCCAAGGCCTTCTGGAGGTCCTGGAGGCGCTGTTCGCGCAAGCGCTCCATCAGGTCGAGCAGGCGCTGTTCGTTGGTAGAAAGCGGTGTGTCGGAGTCGTAGTCGGGATTGTAGACGACCACGCTCTCGCTCTCCAACTTCAGCCCACTGGGCAGTGCGGCCTTGTAGACCTCGCCCAACGAGCACAGGTAGTAGTCGGCAATCCACTGCCACAGGCACAACTGGGCGGGCAGCAGGATGGGGGCACGGTCGAGGAGGTCGACAACCTCCTTCAGGGGCGAGGAATTAGGGGCAAGGCCCCCCTGATAAACCTTCACCACGATGGCCGAATACATCTTCTTGCTGCCAAAGGGGACAATGACACGACTGCCCACACCGACGCTGTCGGGCAGGCGTTCGGGCAGGCGGTAGGTGTAGGTCTGGGCCAGGGGAAGGGGCAGGACTACATCAACTAAAAGAGGTAGGCAAAGCGGATGTTCCATGTGTGGCCCTCCAGATTAACGGTGTTCACCTCGCCCATCTTGCCCAGGGGGATGTTGTAGTTGAAGGCCAACTGCACGTGCCGGGCCACCTCGAAGCCCATGCCGACGTTCCAGTCGAAGAAACTGTGTTCCAGTTCGCCCACCGTGCCGATGCGCTTCTTGTCGAGCAACCAGTTCCACTGCGGACCGGTGAAGAACATCAGCCCGAAGGCCGGGACGATGGTCCACGTGTAGCGCAGATTGACAGGGACGACAAACAGGTGTAGGTTCTTGTGGCGGTAGACATCCTGCTCCTGATACTCCAAACGGCTTTGATTGAAAAGGAAAGCGCCATCGAGGCTGAGGTTGGGCATGGGGATGTTGACCTTCACCTTCGCACCCACGAACCACCCGGTGTGGCTATCGGGCGAGAACAGTTCGCGACTGGCGGAGAAACGGCTGATGTCCAGTCCGCCCTCAAAGCCCAGGTGCCAAGGCTTGGTCTTCTTGGCTACGGGAACAGAGTCGGCGGGCTGGGCGGAAAGAGAAGGAGAAAAGGAGAAAATGAGAAAATGAGAAAGCAGCAAAAGCCACATTCTCATGCATTTCCCGTATGTACACGTCCTTCTCATTTTCTCATTTTCTCATTTTCTCATTTTCTCCTTCTCACCTCCTCTGGCGCCGTGCGCTGGCAGCGGGTGCGGTGCTGCCCGAACTGCTTTTGGGTTTCTTCTCCTTGGTGGTCGATGCCGAACTGCGGCGGCTGGCCGTGGAACCGCGCTGCACCTTCTGCTCCTTCGACGCAGTGGCCGCCGAGGTGCGCTGGCGCTTCACGGTCTTCTGCTTCGTGTCGTCGACAGCCACGCTGTCCAGGGTGTCGGCCTTCTCCTGATGGTGCCAGATGTTCTTCTCGAAGTCCTCCAACTGCTGTTCGATGCGCTTCTGCTCGGCCTCCACCTTGGCCGTGTCGGTCTCGTTGACCAGCACGCGGCCCTGCATGTTGGCGGTCTTGTATATCTTACCCTCGTAGCGGTTCATGGTGAAGTAGTCGTCGGCCGTCATGTTGGTGACGTTGTTCAGGTTCGAGGTCATGATGGGCAGGCGGGCCAGGAAGGGAGCGATGTCGTCGTACTTGAGCCAGAAGAGGGGTTTGGGCGTGACGGCCCCGGCATCGCCGAATCCGTCGTCCTCGATGAGCACAGGACAGAGGGCGGTGACCTTGGCCTTATAGGTGCCGGTGCGCTGGTCGAAGAAACTGCTCTCCTTCAGATAGTAGCGCTTGACGTTGGCCGAGGGCACATCGTTGTCGGCCACGGTGTACTTGCCGTTCTTTTCCTCATAATATATATAGTAGCGGTCGAGAATCTCCTTCACGTCGGTCACCTTGTCCTTCTCGGCAAACGACTCGTTGCCGTCCAGTTTATAGGTGTAGGCCGGGATGCGCCCCGCCAGGAACAGGCGGAACAGGTAGGTGAAGAGGTTGACCTGCTGCTCGTTGGGCTCCACGGGATAGTACAGCGGGGCATTCTTGTCGGCCAGGAGGTCGAGTTGACGATAGATGTCGCGACGCCAAACCACGTCCTCGGGCATCTCGGCACTGGTGGGGAACATCAGCGAGGCCCGGTCGGAGGTCTGCTTCTGCTGCGATGCGGCCGCACCGCGCTGGGCTGCGGCATTGCTGGTGGTCGTCCGCCGCTTGGCAGGCTGGGCAAAGGCAGAGCCTATTGAAAATTGAAAGTTGAAAGTTGAGAGTTGGCCTACGCCGAAAAGCATTGCCAATATCAAGAAGATTCTTTTTGCTTTCATATCTCGTGTATTCATAATTTGCTTCAATATTCAATCTTAAATCTTCAATTTACTATGACTTCCATAGCACCGTTCAGGGTGCGTTCGATGCCATCGGGACCCACGGCACGAATCTTGGAGATGTAGAATCGCTTGCCGCGGTTGAGTTGGCGAATCATGTTCTTCTGGCGCAGGGTGAACTCGCTGCTCTGTGCAATCTCGGGCACGGCGTTACCCATGTTGTCGTAGAAGACCATCTCGAAGCCCTTCACCGAGAAGGGGATGTTCAGCAGGCCGTCGTCGATGGCGGCGCCCAGGTTGGTCATGGCCATCAGGTCCTGCTTCGATATCTTGCCGCCCATCACGTGGTCGTCGCCCACAGGGATGTAGGCCGTGGGGTCGGGCAACTTGCGCACGCGGAAGGTGAACTTGCCCATCTCCTGCACGCGGCCCTCGGTCTGCGCGGCCACGGTGACTACGGCCTCGCCACCCACGTTGGTGGGACGGGCGATGTACTTGCCGTCGCCCTTCTGCGTGAACGAACCGCCCGTCATCGACACCTGCAAACGGCTCGAGGGTATGCCGGGAACGCTGACGCTCATGGGGTTGTCGTAACCGGCATAGAGCACGTTCATGATGTCGGCACTGACGGTGGCCGAGGGGGGGATGACGGTGTATTTCTGCTGGAAGTCGCGACGTACCTTCTCGCCACTGCCGTTCAGGGTCTCAATCCAACCGGTGAGGGTGAAGTCGCCCGTCGTGTTGCAGATGGTCTCGTAGATGCCGTGCTCGCTCTTTATCTCCCGTCCGCCCACGTAGATGGTGGGACGGTTTGTGGTGTCGACGGCGGCCATGAATATCTGGGCCGAGAAGCGTCCGCCCTGCACGATGGTCTGTGCGTTGGGCACGACATAGGCATTGACCTCGTTGACGCGGATGTCCTTGACGTCGATGTTGCTCACCAGGCCGTGCAGCACTTCGCCCTCAGCGTGGCGCACGTCGTTCTGCAACTTCGTGAGCAGGGTGACGGCTGCCGATGTGGGCATGCTCTCGAACATATACTCCTGCCAGTTCTTGCCTTCGAGTTTACCCTTCTGGGGAACCTCGGTGCTAAGGTTGTTCTCGATGATGCGGCGCTGCCCCTTGTCGGTGACCATCTGTGTGATGCGCTCGCGATAACTGTCGATGGCCTCGAGCAGTTCGCGGCCACGACCACGGTTGGGGGCCAGCATGACGCTGCTGGCAGCCTCCAGGTCCTCCTGATTGCGTATGTTGTGGACGTCGCCGTTCTTGCCGTCGCTCTTGCGGACGATGGCCACCTTCAGTTCCTCGGCCAGGTTATACAGCGAGTCGCTCATCTGGCGGACATACTGGGCCCGGTCATACCACTGCTTCACCTTGGTGGGGTTGGCCTTCATCTGCTCGTCGAAGTTCTTATAGATACCCTCGTTGGTCTGCATGGCATTCTGCGTAGCCTGTTCGATGCCGTCGGACACGATGGTGAAACCCTTCAGCACATCGCTGCTGACGTTGAGGGCCAACATGGCCATCAGCACGACGTACATCAGATTGATCATCTTCTGACGAGGCGATACTCTTTTCTTTTTTATTTGAGCCATAGTTCTTAATTTTGCCTAGGTCGGCCTAGGAAGTCCTAGGAAGCCCTAGGGGGTCCTAGGTAATTCTAGGGTATCCTATTCCTCTCTCAGCGGGCCCACGACGTTGACGGTCAGGGCCTTTATCATGCGGGCATAGACGTTGTTCAGTTCTTCTATCTGCTGGGCCATGCGGCGCGTCTGTTCGTCGATTTGCTCGATGGTGCTCACCTGCTTGCTGATGTTGCGCAACTGCAACTCGTAGACGGTGGCAATGCCCGTGAGCGTGCGGTTCAGGTTCTCCATCTCCTCGCTGTCGGTGCTCATGCGCTCGGCCTGCTGCTTCACGCGGCCCAGCACTTCGGTCAGTTCGTCCAGACGCTCGGCGTAGTTCTTCTGAGCCTCTTCCACAGTGGCCGGGTCGAGCGCCTCCATCTGGGCATCCGTCAGGGGCAGACCGCCACCGATGATGCCACCGCCACCCAGGACGATGGGCTGACCACCCGTTACCGCAGCACCACCCGTCAGCGCAGGCGTTGCCTCAGCATCACCGTCCTGCACAGGCACACCGCCGCCAATGACCACCGTACCACCACCGGCAGGCATGCCGCCACCGATGACTACAGCACCGCCACCACCGGCCACGCCACCACCGTTCTGTGCGGCGGCCGAGGCCACTGCGGCCAACTCTTCGACGGTCTCGCTGGACAGTCCGGCACCACCGGCCGTCTCGGGAACACGCTCGGTCACGCGCTCGAAACCGGCTACGATGAACACGAATACCTCAGTGCCCATACCGATGAACAACATCAGGTTGGCACCCGGAAGGTGGGTCAACTTGAACAGCGTACCCAGGATAACGACGGCAGCGCCCCACGAATAGGCGTAGTTCATGAAGGTCTGTCCGGCCATGGTGTCCATCCATTTCTGGATGATTTCTATAGGATTGAGTTTCTTTGCCATAGTTTTTTGCTTTTTATGGGGTCTATAGGACTCATGGGTCTTATAGGTCTTATAGGACTTATTTCTTCTTATTCGGTTGCTTACTGTTATCATTCACCATCGAGCGCACACAGCGGAAGCCGATGTACGAGCGGGGCTGGTTCTGGTACTCGTAGGTACGCCAGGCCGAACGAATCATGCTCTCGGGGTCCTTCCACGAACCACCGCGCACGCTCTTCTTCTTCAGCCGGTAGGGGTCCTCCTTGGCGGCATTGTAGCGGAGTTCGGGGTTCATGTCGCTCATGCTCTCCACGCCGGCCTCGGTGTAGACGGTCGAGGTCCACTCGGCCACGTTGCCGGCCATGTCGTACAATCCGTTTGAATTGGCACTGAACGCGCCGCACTTCGAGGTTATCAGGCTACCGTCCTCGGTGTAGTTGCCACGGTCGGGCTTGAAGTTGGCAAAGAAGCAGTTCTTGTCGCTCTTCACCTCGCCGCTTTCCCAGGGGAAGGCACTGCCCGACTTGCCGCGGGCGGCATATTCCCACTCGATTTCAGTCGGCAGGCGATAGCGCTGTATCTGCTTGGCCATGCCGCCCAGTCCCTTCAGCAGGAAGTTGGTGCGCCAGGCGCAGAAGGCGTTGGCCTGCTCCCAGGTAACGCCGACCACGGGATAATCGTCGTAGGCGGGATTGTTGAAGTAGAGTTTCATGTAGCGCTCGTTGTCGGCATTCTGGAAGTCGTTGACCCAACAGGTGGTGTCGGGGAAGATGTTCACGATGTAGGTGTTGAGGAAATCCCAAGGTCCGGACAGCGGGCGCGTGATGGTCTGGCGCACGATTTTGCCGTCGTCGTCAATCCAGGCCGTATCCTTGCTGATCATCACCTCGCGGTTGCGATACTCGTCGTGACTGGCATCGGTGTTCAGGTCACGCTCTTCGGGATTCAGACGGAAGCGGCGCTGGGCAGCAGCCACGTAGTCATAGACTTCGTAGCGATAGTTCATCTGGCTGGCATCCAGCATCTTCGTGCCGTCGATGGGGTGCGTGACGTACACGCTCTCGATGGCGCGTGCCTCGTCTTCATTGGCCTTGCGCCAGGGAATGGCTTTGTTCCAGTTCAGATACGGAGTGATGGGGTTGCCCTCCTTGTCCTCCTCTATCTTGTAGGTCTCGTCGCCACCGAATGCGGGGTCGGCCAGGCGCTCACGGATGATGCTGTCGCGCACCCAGTTGACAAACTGGCGATACTTGGCATTCGACACCTCCGTCTCGTCCATCCAGAAGCCGTCGACCGAAATGTCGCGTTTGGGGAAACCGGCGCCCCACAGGGTATCGTCCTCCTCCATGCCTATACGCAACGACCCTTTCCTGACGGGCACCATGCCGAACGGGACGGGCTCGGCAAAACTGGTTCCCTTGACTCCCGTCACCTCGCCACCTGTGGCCATAGCCGAATTGCCGCTGCCCATACAGGACACGAGCAAAATTAAAAATGAAAAATTAAGAATTAAGAATGGTATCAGCCGTTTCGTGCGGCTTAGCCCATTCGTGTAATTCGCGCAATTCTTGGTTAAAACAATATTCATAGTCGAAATATCTTATCTTATTCTTAATTCTTATTTCTTATATCTCTATCACAACAGTCTCACACTCTTATGCAGGTTCTTCCCTCGCTTGAAGAGGTTCAAGTCGGTCTGGTAGCCGAGCACTATCTCGTGCGTGCCGTGCAGCACCCCGATGCCTCCCGTATACGCTTCGTAGGCATAGCCTATCTGCACACCGTGGAAGTTGGTCCCGACCTGCACGCCCACGCTCACCGTCGGGCTGTACGAAAGGCCCGCATAGAGCCGGAACTTCTCGCCGTCATAGGCCAGCCTTGCCGTCACGTCGCCACGCCATGCACTCAAGTCGGTGCGAACGATGCACGAGGTGTAGAGCGCATACTCGGGGTTGCGGAAGCGCAGGGTGTAGCCACCCGTCAGGTAGTAGAGCCTGCTGACTTCGGTCTTGTTCACCTTGTCGTCGCCCAGTTTCACCGTCGGTCCGGTCAGGTGCATCGTGCTCAGTCCGGCATACCAGCGCTGCTTGTAGGTGTAACGCAGACCAAAATCCACGTCCAGCGCCATGCCGTCCACCTGACTTGAAGCGAAGGCCGGGTCGCCCGAGTCTATCACATCGAGTTTTGAGCCGTCGAACGACTCGTTCAGGAAGCCCACGCGGGCCCCGATGCTCAGACGTCCGCCCCACATCGGCTGGTGGTAGGCGTATTGGAGGTACATCTTTTTATTGGAGAAAAGACCAATCTTGTCATTCATGAATCCCACGCCAGCGCCATGTCGGGGGTTCAGGAAGAAGAGTGGCAGGTCGGCAGTCACCAGCATCGTCTGGGGGGCACGCTTAAACCCCGTCAGTTGCATGCTATATGCGGCTTGCACGTCGAGTTGCCCGCTAAGGCCACTTGCGCCGGGGTTGAAGTAGGACTGCAGCGCCCAGTAATTAGCGAACGCTGCATCGTACTGTGCACAGACAGGCATAGCCGTCAGCACGCCCACAACCAACCACAATAGTCTTTTCATCCTCTTTATTAACGCACAGCCACGCCTTAATATTGTATTTTTCCTTAAAAACTTTTTCATGAGACAAAAACCAAAGTCTTTGGAACAAGAGAGGAAGGCAGATAGAACGCTTTAGCGTAACTTTGCACCGGAAATCTAAAAAAACGCACAAACATGACAGACGAGAAAGTTACCTTACGTGAGAAAGTGGGATACTCGATGGGCGACGTTGCCGCCAATCTGGTGTTCCAAATGATGATGATATTCCAGTTGAAGTTCTATACCGACATCTTCGGACTGGATGGTGCCGTGGCCGGTTCGGTGCTGCTGATAGCCCGCATCGTGGACGCATTCGTCGACCCCGCCGTGGGCATCCTGACCGACCGCACCCAGACCCGCTGGGGCAAGTATCGCCCCTGGGTGCTGTGGACGGCCATCCCCTTCTGTGTCTTCTACGTGCTGGCCTTCTGGAACCCGGGCATCGAGCAGAAGAGCCTCGTAGCCCTGTATGCCACCGTCAGTTACGTGCTGCTGATGAGCATGTACTCGCTCAACAACACGCCCTACTCCGCCCTGGGCGGTGTGATGACGGGCGACATCCGCGAGCGCACCAGCATCACCAGCATCCGTTTCATCGGCAGCACCATCGCACAGTTCGTCGTCCAAGGCCTGACGCTGCCCCTGGTGGCCAAGTTCGGCGGCCAGGACGAGGCCCACGGCTGGCTTTGCACCATCAGCCTGTATGCGGCCATCTGCTTCGTCTGCTTCCTTATTACATTCGCGTCCGCACGCGAGCGCATAGCCCCTCCCCCACAGCAGGAGATGAACATCCGCAAGGACGTGCAGGAACTGCTCAGCAACGTTCCCTGGCGCTCGATGTTCGTGCTCACGCTCTTCGTGTTCATCACACTGGCCATGTGGGGCTCAGCCATGAGTTTCTACTTCCAGAGTTATGTCGACCAGGACGCCTTGTTCACCTTCCTCGAGGGCATGGGACTGGTGCGCCCCGAGGGTGAGGGCAACATCATCCTGTCCACCTTCAACCTGATTGCCCACAGTCAGGCCGACGCCTACGCCATCGGCTTCTCCCTGTTCAACATGATTGGCGCGCTGGTGCAGTTTGTCGGCGTCATCCTGCTCTCCAACTTCCTAGCCAACCGCTACGGCAAGCGCAAGACCTTCATCGTCTGCCTCAGCCTGACGGTGGTGTTCACCGCCATGTTCTGGCTGCCCGGCCCGCAGGATGTGACGTCGATGTTCGTGCTCTGTGTCCTGAAATCGCTGGCCTATGCTCCCACGGTGCCCCTGTTGTGGGCCATGATTGGCGACGTGGCCGACCACATCGAGTATGTCAACCATCGCCGTGCCACCGGTTTCTGCTTCTCGGGTGTCGTGTTTGCCCTGAAGGCCGGCCTGGGTCTGGGCGGTGCCTTCGCAGGCCTCATCCTGTCCGGCTTCGGCTATGCCTCGGGGCTGAACGTGGTGCAGAGCGAAGAGGCCGTCCAGGGCATCCGTCTCGTCTCCAGCCTGGTTCCGGCCCTGCTGTTTGCCGTCGGCGTTGCAGCCCTGTTCTTCTACCCCATCAGCAAGCAGTTCAACGAACAGATGCAGGCCGAACTGAGACGCCGGAGAGAAAGTGCCGCACAGTAAAAGTTTTTCTAACCACGAATTTCACAAATTACACGAATTATATTATGAAAACACGTTACTTGTTCCCCAGCGACTACATGGCCGACCCGTCGGGCCACGTCTTCAACGACAAACTATACATCTACCCCTCGCACGACCGTGAGAGCGGCATCCCCGAGAACGACAACGGTGACCACTTCGACATGCGCGACTATCATGTCCTCTGCCTCGACGACCCCGACCAGCCGGAGGCTCGCGACCTGGGTATGATTCTCAGTGTCGACGACATCCCCTGGGCCGGACGCCAACTTTGGGACAGCGACGTCGTGGAGAAGGACGGACGCTACTACCTCATCTTCAGCCTGAAGGACAAAAACGACATCTTCCACCTGGGCGTGGCCATTGCCGACCGCCCCGAAGGTCCGTTCTGTGCCCTGCCCGACCCCATCCGCGGTTCGTACAGCATCGACCCTTGCACCTTCAAGGACGACGACGGTCAGGTCTACGTCTACTTCGGCGGTCTGTGGGGCGGCCAGTTGCAGCGCTACCGCGACAACAAAGCCCTCGAAAGTGCCATCCTGCCCCAGGGTGACGAACCCTCGCTGCCCGCCCGTGTGGCACGGATGAGCGACGACCTCACACAGTTTGCCGAAGAGCCCCGACCGGTGGAAATCGTCGATGAAATGGGCAAAATTCTGCGCGCCGACGACCCACACCGTTTCTTCGAGGCCTCGTGGCTGCACAAGCACGACGGCACCTACTACTTCAGTTACTCCACGGGCGACAGCCACCTGCTGTGCTACGCCACCTCGGAGTCGCCCTACGGTCCCTTCCGCTTCCGGGGCGAACTGCTGCAGCCCGTTGTCGGATGGACTACCCACCACAGCATCGTGGAATGGCGCGGACGCACGTTCCTGCTCCATCACGACAGCGTGCCGTCGGGCGGACGCACTTGGCTGCGCAGCACCAAGATGGCCGAGATCGTCTACGAGGCCGATGGCAGCATGAGACTGCTATAGCACACGCATCGTATATCGGACTTAGATTAGTATATTTTCAAAAAGGTTAGTTAATTAATTGGGGAGGGTCATCTGTGCGGGAGCATCGATGACCCTCATTCTGTTTCCAAAGCCAACGCTATGCGACGCATGAATTTGTGTCACGCGTGACACGCACTTGTGCCATGCGTGACACAAACCAAAACAACACGACGCTTCGTTCTTCGCGTCACAGGCGGCAGCCAAAAGGTTAGTTTTTCAAAGGGAGCCTCGTCGCAAAACAAGAAATTTTAAGCAAAACGAATAAAAAAGTAACAAATTGTTTGCCGGTTCACAAATAATGTGTAACTTTGCAACCGATTAACAGCCGATAGGTAAAATGAAACAGACTATGAACTTTTGGTGGTGGCGTTGCTCAGGATTCAAACAATCGTGAGAAGATGGCCACGTACCTAAGGAAAGGATAAAAAAAAATGAAGGCTCGTCGTTCTTACGGCGGGCCTTTATTAATGAAGGATTGAAGAATTGAAAAACTTAAGAACTTAAGAACTAAAGAACTAAAGAACTTAAGAACTAAAGAACTTAAAAACTTAAGAACTGAAGAACTAAAAGATTTAAGGATTATGCAGAACTATCAAGTTGACGAGAATGGGTTCTATGGCGAGTTTGGCGGCGCTTACGTGCCCGAGATATTGTATGCCACCGTTCGCAACCTGCAAGAGCAGTACCTGCCCATCATCAGTTCGCAGGAGTTCAAGGACGAGTACCACGCCCTGTTGCGCGACTATGTGGGGCGCCCGTCGCCGCTCTACTATGCCCGCCGCATGAGCGAGCGGTACGGCTGTCGGCTCTACCTGAAGCGCGAAGACCTGAACCACACGGGAGCACACAAGATAAACAACACCGTCGGCCAGATTCTGCTGGCACGGCGGATGGGCAAGACGCGCATCATCTGCGAGACGGGGGCCGGGCAGCACGGTGTGGCCACGGCTACGGTGTGCGCCCTGATGGGCATGCAGTGCGAGGTGTTCATGGGAGCCACCGACGTAGAGCGCCAGCACACCAACGTGGAGCGCATGCGGATGCTGGGCGCCGAGGTGCACCCCGTCCGAACGGGTAACATGACGCTCAGCGACGCCTGTTCGGAAGCCATCCGCGACTGGTGCTGCCATCCCTCGGACACGTTCTACATCGTCGGTTCCACGATGGGACCGCACCCCTACCCCGACCTAGTGGCGCGGATGCAAAGCGTCATCTCGGAAGAGATCAAATGGCAACTGGAGGAGAAGGTAGGGCGCGACTATCCCGACTACCTCATCGCCTGCATCGGCGGCGGCTCGAATGCGGCTGGCACCATCTTTCACTACATGGATGACGAGCGCGTTCAGATAGTCCTGGCCGAAGCCGGAGGACACGGTTGGCAGACCGATCACACGGCGGCTACCATCCATCGCGGCACACCGGGCATCCTGCACGGGGCCAAGATGCTGGTGATGCAGAACGACGACGGCCAGATTGAGGAGGCGTTCACCATCTCGGCCGGACTCGACTATCCCGGTGTGGGCCCGATGCACTGCAACATGGCCCAACAGGGGCGTACGAAGGTATTGAGCATCAACGACGACGAGGCCATCCGTGCCGGTTACGAGTTGACACGCCTGGAGGGCATCATCCCGGCCATCGAGTCTGCCCACGCCATTGCGGCGCTCGGCAAGATGCAGTTCCGCCCCGAGGATGTCGTCGTGCTCACCGTCAGCGGGCGTGGCGACAAGGACATTGAAACCTATCTGGCCCATCCACAACCCCTCCCCCAGGGAGAGGAGATGTAAAGTCACTTTATATAATGAATATTATGGCAACAGACAACAGAAATAGTAACTCGTCAATCACCCTTCCCCTCGGGAATGGAAAGAGGTGGGCCTACCACACCGTTTCGAAGACCATCCTGGCCGACCTCTATACCCCTGTCGGAGTCTACATGCGACTGCGCGACCTCTATCCGCAGAGTGCGCTGATGGAGAGTTCCGACTATCACGATGCCGCCAACTCGCACTCGTTCATCGGCATACACCCCATTGCCAGCGTCTCCGTCGGGCACGGCGTGGCCACGGTGATGTATCCCGACGGGAGCCGTGCGGAACACGCGATAACCCCGCAGTTCGGTGTTGCCGACGCCGTGCACGCACTCATCGACCGCATCCACGTCGAGGGCGAGGACGCCCCTCTCTGCGGGCTTTTCGGCTACACCAGTTTCAATGCCGTGCGCTACTTCGAGAACATCGCAGTGAAGGACGAGACGCAGGAGCGGAACGACGCACCCGATGTCCTTTATATATTATATAAGGTACTGATAGCCTTCGACCATCACAACAGCCGGTTGCGCATTGTCACCCTGGGCGACGAGGGCGACATCGACGTCGTACTGAAGGCCATGAACCGCGGCAACGTGCAGACCTACGACTTCCGGCCCGTGGGCGATGTCAGTTCCACGCTCACCGACGACGAGCACCGCGCGAACATCCGTCGCGGCATACAGCACTGCCTGCGGGGCGACGTCTTCCAGATTGTCCTCAGCCGCCGGTTCGTGCAGCGCTACGAGGGCGACGACTTCAAACTCTACCGTGCCCTGCGCAGCATCAATCCCTCGCCCTACCTCTTCTACTTCGACTTCGGCGGGTTCCGCATCTTCGGCTCGAGCCCCGAGACGCACTGCCGCATCGAGGGCCGCCGCGCCTACATCGACCCCATCGCGGGCACGACGAAGCGCACGGGCGACGCGGAGGCCGACCGGCGCGGCGCGGAGTTTCTGCGCAACGACCCTAAGGAGAACGCCGAGCACGTGATGCTCGTAGACCTGGCCCGCAACGACCTCTCGCGCAACTGCCACGGCGTGCGCGTGGACTACTACAAGGACATCCAGTACTACTCGCACGTCATCCACCTCGTCTCGCGCGTCAGCGGCGAGTTGGCCCCCGGCGCCGACCCCATCAAGGCGTTTATCGACACCTTCCCCGCCGGCACCCTGAGCGGCGCCCCGAAGGTCCGCGCCATGCAGCTCATCTCGGAGTACGAGCCGCACAACCGCGGGGCCTACGGCGGCTGCATCGGCATCATCGGTCTGGACGGCTCGCTCAACCAGGCCATCACCATCCGCACCTTCGTGGCCCGCAACGGCGAACTCTGGTTCCAGGCCGGTGGCGGCATCGTGGCCAAGAGCGACGTGGAGTACGAACTGCAAGAGGTGAACAACAAACTCGGCGCATTGCGCAAGGCTATTGAGAAAACTGCCACCCTATAAGACCCATAAGACCTATATGACTTATATGACCTATAAGACCTATAAAATATGAAAATAGTAATTATAGACAACTACGACTCGTTTACTTACAACCTGTCGCATCTGGTGAAGGAACTTGGTGCCGAGGTCACCGTCCTGCGCAACGACCAGTTCCGGCTCGACGAACTGGAAGCGTTCGACAAAATCATCCTGTCGCCCGGTCCTGGCATCCCTTCGGAGGCCGGTCTGCTCTGCGACGTGATTCGCGCCTACGCCGGGCACACGCCCATTTTGGGCGTCTGCCTTGGACATCAAGCCATCGGTGAGGTCTTTGGCGGTAGGCTTGAGAACTTGAGCGAAGTCTTTCACGGTGTGGCCACGCCCTGCCACATCCTCAGCGGAACACTCTTCAAGGGCTTGCCCGCCGACATCACCATCGGCCGTTACCATTCGTGGGTGGTCGCCAACGAGGGCCTGCCCGCTTGTCTGGAGGTGACGGCCGTGAGCGACGAAACGTCGGGAATGAGGCAAATCATGGCCCTACAGCATCGCGAATGGCCCGTCTTCGGCATACAATTCCACCCCGAAAGTGTGCTGACGCCGGAAGGTAAAACCATCATTAAAAACTTTATTGACCTATGAAAAATATTTTAGCCCAACTGCTCAATCACGAGGAGTTGACTCGTGAGGAGATGAAGGGTGTCCTGATAGGCATCACCCGCGACGCGTACCCCACGGAACAGGTCACGGCCCTGCTGACGGCCCTGCAGATGCGCGGTGTCACCGTCGACGAACTGCTTGGTTTCCGCGACGGCATCCTGGAGACCGGCGTGCCCGTGCCCTTGCAGTGCGACCGCTACATCGACGTCGTCGGCACAGGTGGCGACCGCAAGAACACGTTCAACATCTCCACCACCTCGTGCTTCGTCATTGCCGGTGCCGGCTACAAGGTGGCCAAGCACGGCAACTATTCCGCCACCTCGACCAGCGGAGCATCGAACGTCATTGCCCAGCACGGCGTGCGCTTCACCGACAACATCGACCAACTGAACCGCTGTCTGGACGAGGTCGGCATCGTCTACCTGCATGCCCAACTCTTTGCCCGGGCCATGAAGTTCGTCGGCCCCATACGCAAGGCCCTGCCGTTCCCCATCATCTTCAACCTGCTGGGTCCCCTAGTGAATCCCTCGCAGCCCTCGTGCCAGTTGTTGGGTGTGGCCAATCTCGACCAGATGCGCCTCTACCATGCCGTCTACGAACGCCTCGGCATCGACTACGGCATCGTGAACAGCATCGACGGCTACGACGAGATTTCGCTCACCGGCCCCTTCAAGGTCACGACCAATCAGTACGAGCGCATCTATCAGCCCCAGGATCTGGGCTTCGAGGTGGCGCATCCCGAGGAACTGGTGGCCGGAGCCACCGAGGTGGAGGCCAAGAACATCTTCGATGCCGTGCTGGAGAACCGCGCCCTGCCGGCCCAGAAGAACATCGTGCTGGCGAATGCCGCCTTTGGCATCCAAGTGCTGGAG
>JAFSXQ010000094.1 GCA_017444005.1 Bacteroidaceae bacterium
CCTTGTTCAGGTCTTCGTGGCTCCCGGCGCGTCGGCCACATTCACCATCGTCACCGGCGAGCCCAAAGCCTACCGCTTGGACGTGAACGGACGCGTCTATCCCAACCGCGAGGACGACCTCACGTGGGAGAACGACCGCAATGCCTGGCGCTTCTACGGCCCCAAGATGCACAACAAGGGCGTGGCCGGCTTCGACACGTTCACGAAGAACGTCACCTATCCCATCCAGGACCAACTCTACCACAACGAACTCACCAGTTACGGCGTGAACGAACGGCTGAAGAAGCAGGGCCGCGGCGGCGAGTGGGCACAGGTGCACCGCGACCTCTACACCTACCATCGCGATAAGGGCCAGGGCATGGATGCCTATACCGTCGGGGCTACCCTCGGAGCCGGTGCTCCTGCCCTGATGGACGGCGACCAACTGCTCCTGCCCGATGTCTACGAACAGGCCGAAATCCTCGACAACGGCCCTTTGCGCTTCACGGTCCGCCAGAAGATGTACGAGGCCAACGGCGTGCGGGAAACCCGCCTTATCCGTCAGGACCGTGGTTCACACCTGGCCAAGTTTGAGGTCAACTACGAACCAGCGTCGGACGACGAGACGCTAAATGGTAAATCCCTTTGTGTCGGTATTGCCGTGCACGAGAGCCAGCCTGACGCGTACGTAATAAATAAGAAGGTAGGATACATCACCTACGCCGACGCCCTCGACACCCCGCAGGGACAGAACGGACAACTCTACATCGGCGTGCTCTTCCCCCAGAAGATGAAGGCTCTCAAGTACCTGCCTTTGAAGGAAAAGAAAAGCGGTGCCGTCGGGCATGTCATAGGCCAGACGACCTATCAGCCCCAGCAGGCCTTCACGTACTACGCCGGTTCCGCCTGGAGCAAGTACGACGTGCCCAGTCAGCAGGTGTGGGAGACCCTGCTTCAGGGCTATGCCCGCAACCTCAGTCAGCCACTTGCCGTAGAAATCAAATGACGTCGACCACCACCTTTCTGCTTCGCATCCTTGTGGCAGCCCTGTTGGGCGGTGCCATTGGCATGGAGCGCGGTTTCCGGGCCAAGGAAGCCGGTTTCCGCACTCACTTCCTCGTGGCACTTGGTGCCGCCCTGTTTATGATTCTGTCTGCCCACGGCTTTGGCGACGTGGTGCTCTCCGACAGCCATCGGCTCGACGTCTCGCGCATTGCTGCCCAGGTTGTTTCGGGCATCGGTTTCATCGGCGCCGGCACCATCATCTTCCAACGTCACGCCGTGCATGGACTCACCACCGCCGCCGGCCTCTGGGTGACGGCAGCCATCGGCATGGCCGCAGGTGCCGGTCTGTTCATCATTGCCGCCTTCACCACAGCCCTGGTGCTGCTGGGCCTCGAAGTCCTCAACGGCCTGCTGCCCAGCGTGGGCCATCGCACGGTGTCGGTTTCCGTTCCCAACGACGATGGCGCCTCGCTGCACGCGTTGCTCGACCACCTTCATGCCGAGGGGCTGAAGGTCATCACCTACAACACGTCGCAGGAGACGCCGCATCGCTTGAACATCCGGATGGAACTGCGCTCCACGCGTCCCGTCTCCACCGACCAACTCCTTCAGCGGCTGTCGGCGCTCGACGGGCTCAACGTGGAAAGCGTGGAGTAGTGTCCATCGGACGGTTTCCGGTTTACAGGTTGAAGTTCACCTTCGCTCCGGCCATCACCCAGATGCCGGGTTGCCGCACGTTGCCCAGGTCGTAATATCGGTGGTTCGTGATGTTGCTGCCCTGCACGTAGGCCTGCCAGTGGCGCTCCGTCCACTGCAGTTTCAGGTCCAGCGTGGCGTAGGGGCGGTAGTCGACCAGTCGTCCCGTGTTCGTTCCGCGCAGGTAGCCCGTTGCCGCATCGGTGTACGTCCCGTCGTACAGGATGTAACTGCCCATGCGGTCCTGCCAGCGCAGGCTCCACGTGGCACTCAATTTGTCCACAATCTTGTGGTTGAGCGAGGCCGTGAACTTGTGGCGCAGATACTCCAGTGCATAGTTGCTGCGGTAGATGCTGACGTCGTCCCGACGGTTCTGGTGGATGAAAGTATAACCCACAGAGAATGAGCGCAGGAAGATGTCTTTATTTACAAGTTGCGTGAAGTCTGCTTTTGCCTCTGCCTGCACGCCCATGTTGTCCAGTTCGAACGATGTGCTGTGGTACGTGTCGTCGGCTGTGTACATCACCCAGTCAATCATGTTGTGGCCCCGGTTGTAGAACAGGCGCAGGGTGGCGTGTATGCCCGTGCTGGTGTACTGCGTGCCCAACTGCATGGAGTGGTTCACCTCCGGCTTCAGGCCCGTGTTGCCGTTCAGCGTGGGCGACTTGTAGTAGAGGTCGGTGAACGTGGGCAGTCGGAAGCCCTTGCTGTACGAGGCATACAGTTTCCAGTTCGTAGCCGGGCGGTAGGCCACATCGATGCCCGGATAGAGGCGGAACGTGTGGTCGACCGACGTGTTCATGTTGGCAATCAGTCCGGCCGATATGCTCCAGTGGTCGAGCAGGATGTTGTGTTCCAGGTTGTAAGAGACGTTGGTGCGGTTGTCCTTGTGGTCGTAGGCAACACTCTTGTCCCATCTGGCCAGTGGCAGTTCCTCCGTAGCGTCCATGGGGCGTCCGAGGTTGGTGGACAGGATGCCCTCGTTTCTCACCTCGGCTCCGACGGCCGTCTTGCCGCCCCACCAGTGGAAGTAACCGCTGAGTCGCAGGCCGTAGACGTTGGTCATGTGGAAGTTCTCGCCAAAGCGTTCGCCGCGCACCAGTTCGAAGTTGTCGTACCAGCGGTTCCAGTAGACCTGCGGCAGGAAGTGGAACCTCCCCTTCGTCTCCGCGCCCACGCTCATCTGGTAGTGCTCGTTGCGTTCGTACTGGTCGGGGTAGGCCGCCGAATAGAACGTGTTGGCCCCATAGGCCTTCTTCGACAGGCCGAACTGCCACGAGAGGTCGAACTGGCTGTTCCGGTAGTCGCCCTGATAGTAGAGTTGACCGCGTCGCCAGTCGTCGTTGGTCGTGCCTCCGTTGCTTCGTCCGCCTCCGCCGCTCACGCGGTTGCTCACCTTGCCGTAGGTGAGTGCCAGCCGTCCGTCGGCCTGGAACGTGCCGTACATGCCGCCCTGGGCACCGGCGCCGACGTTGTTCTGCTGGTCGCGGCGCGTCACGATGTTGATGCAGCCGCCGAAGGCCGAACCGCCATACACGCGACTGGCTGCTCCCGACAGAATCTCGATGCGTTCGATGTCGTCGAGGCTCACGGGCAGGTCCATTGCCAGGTGTCCGGTGTGTGGGTTTGAGATGTTGGCACCGTTCAGCAGGAGTGTGATTTGGTCGAAGGTGCCGCCGTCGATGCTGATGTCCGTCTGGATACCAAAGCCTCCGCGCTGACGGACATCCACGCCCGAGGCTAATTTCAGTAGGTCGTTAGTACTCTGTACCCCCGCCGCTTGAATGTCGTCGCGGGAGAGTACGCTCACGATGCGTGTCGACTGCAGTTGCGTCAGCGGGGCCAGCGTGCCGGTCACCTGCACTTCGTCCAGTGTCAGCGTGTCGCCCTCCGTCTCCTGGTTGGCCATGCTGCGTGTCTCGGCCATGACGGGGGTGACGGTGCCCAGTGTGGCTACGGACAGCACACCGATGCGCACCAGACGTCCCATGCTGGCAAAGGCACTGTACCCCTTGTTGGAGTACTGCTTCCAGGTGACGACGTTGCGGCCCATTGTTTGTTGTTTGTACATAAAAATAAGTTTAATTATTCGCCGCACTATTGCGGTTCGGGGTGCGAAGGTACGAAAAATGTCGGAATCGGCCAAACTTTGGAGCCGCAAAAGCCGAGTCGTGATTGCATAATCCATACCCCTTCGCATTACTTCCTATATTTTTCCCGAAAAGAAATATCATAATATCATAAAATGGCTTGCAAGGCCGATAAACAAAGCGATGCAGCGAATGATATTTCCTATGATATTTCTATGATATTATGATATTTCTTTGCCCGTTTTCGCCCTTTTACAGCGAAAAGAACGGCGTTTGGGTCGGCGTGTAACAACAGATGGGAAGATTAACACGAACAACACCGGCTGGGAAGATTAGTAATCTTAAGGCGAGTTCCACGCGTGGAACTCATCAGTTCCATGCGTGGAACTCGTTGAAACGATATGGCGCTGTGCGAGGTGCACGGGTAGGGGAATCGCTCAGCCACCTGGATGGTAATTACCACGACGGGGATGATAAGGCGTCAAGCAACGACCTCGATATAGAAACTGAACGGACGGAAGCCGTCGTTGCAACTAATCATCGCACTCATCGGGTTCTTCATCCACCCGTCGTAAAAGTTGCCCTCGCCTTTGGCTAACGATTCCACGAACTCGCGCATGGACGACCAGGCCGACGGGCACATCCCTTCCGGGCATTTGCCGTCGATGGATGTCCATTGCTGTCCTTCCTTGACATCGCAGGTATGCTCGATGGGGTTTTCGTACCTGGCCATCAAGTCATGATAGACGGTCTGTCGTATCGCTGTTATTCGTACCTTGTTCATCATTGGATGCGGTGTTCTCGTCTACACGTGCAAATCGAGCACGAAGCGGGTGCCTTTGGTGAAGGCGGGGTCGATGTCGAGGTCGCCCTTCATCTTCAGGGCCATCTGTTTGCAGATGGGCAGGTCGAGGCCGTCGCCGTTGGTCAGGTCGCGAATCTCGAGGAAGGGCTTGAAGATGTCCTCGCGCTGGTCTTCGGGGATGGTGTAGCCCGTGTCGGAGACGAGGAACTGGTAGGTGTGGGGGCTGCGCTTCTTGAACTCCAGCGTGATGTTGCCGCCCTCGGGTGTCTGCTGGGCTGCCTGGCTGAGCAACTGGAGTAGGATGTGCGAGACGTATTCGCGGTTGATGGTGGCCGACATCTTGGGGGCCTTGACGGCTATGGTGACGCCCGGTTGCACCTTGCCGCGTATCTGGTCGGCCAGTCCCTCGCAGTACTGCGGGATTTGCGTTTCCTCCAGTTCCACGGGTTCGTCCTTGGTGTTCTCCAGTTCGGACAGTTCCTGTACGTGGTGAGTGAACTGGAGCATGGCCTGTACCTCGGGCATGTGTGGGTCGAGTTTCTGAAGGGTGGGCTCCAACTGGGCAGAGATGCTGCTGATGAACTTGGCCTTCAGGGCGTTGCTTTCATTGGCCAGGTGGATGGTCTTCTTCTGTTTGCGGGTCAGGAGTATGAAGCGCAGCAGGACGACGGCTCCCAGCACGAGTGCTGCGGCCAGGGCGGCTGCCAGTATGCAGAGGCCGATGATGACGGCACGGCGTGTGGAGAGCGAACTGTCCTTCTGGGCGATGGTGGCCTCGTGGTCGGCAATCTGCTGCTTCAAGGCTCCGATTTCGTCGGCGTGCTTCAGGGCGCTGGTGGAGTCCTTCCAGGCGATGTAGTTGCTGTACGACTGGGCCACGATGTTGGCATTGCCCGAGCGGCGGCCGTTGGCGATGAGTTGCTGGTAGACCTCGTCCACCTTGTCGTATTCCTTGCTGGCGGTCAGTTTGCCAGCCATCTCCTTGAAGGCGGCGTTGCCCTGTGCCACCTGTCCGAAGGTGTAGTAGTAGATGGCTTTATTGTAGAGGAGGTCGTTCTTGACGGTCTCGTTGTCCGACAGGTTGGCCTGGTTCTCCATCGTGTTCAACTGTTCCAGGGCATTGGCGCTCTTGCGCAACTTGATGTACATCTGCATGCGCTCCTTGGTGACGAGGTAGTGCGCGGCGGCCTTCTCGCTGGGCGACATCTGCTGGGCGGCGATGATGGTCTGGTCGGCACGGCGCAACAGGTCGAAGGCCTCCTTGTAGTAGTTCTCCTTGTAGTAGAGGGCTGTGGCCTTGGTGGCACACTCCACGCCCGGGCGCACCTGTCCCTTGTTGGCATAGTCGTTGAAGGCATGGATATAGAGCGAACGGGCTGCGGGTACGTTATGTTTGGCATCCTCGGTCTCGGCACGCTGGTGCAATTCGCTTTTCTGCACCTCCTGAGCGAGGGCCAGGGTGCAGCAGAACATGAGGTTTACGACGAGTACGAATATCTTTCTTTTCATAATTCTTTTGTTTTAGGTCGTGCAAAATTACAAAATATTCCCGATATAGCATGCGAGTTTGGCGATTTCTGTCAGCATATCTGCCACATTGTCGTTATTTTTGCAGTTTTTGCTTTTTATCTTCTGCTTTTTACTTTTTAATTTCAGTGCTTTAATCACATTGGCACGTACTTTGTTCGATAGGAGGTGTGAGTTCAACTATCATTAAATCGTTAAATCAATTAAATAAAAAATAAAGTTATGGGAAAGATTATTGGAATTGACTTGGGTACAACGAACTCTTGTGTATCCGTATTTGAGGGCAACGAGCCCGTAGTTATTGCCAACAGCGAGGGCAAGCGCACAACCCCCAGCGTAGTGGCATTCGTGGAAGGTGGCGAGCGCAAGGTGGGCGACCCTGCCAAGCGCCAAGCCATCACGAACCCGAAGAAGACCATCTTCTCCATCAAGCGCTTCATGGGTGAGACCTACGACCAGGTGCAGAAGGAAATTGCCCGCGTTCCGTATTCGGTGGTACGTGGCGATAACAACACACCGCGCGTCGACATCGACGGCCGTCAGTACACGCCGCAGGAAATCTCGGCCATGATTCTGCAAAAGATGAAGAAAACGGCCGAAGACTATCTGGGACAGGAAGTTACGGATGCAGTCATCACCGTGCCTGCTTACTTCTCTGACTCTCAGCGTCAGGCTACAAAGGAGGCTGGACAGATTGCCGGTCTGAACGTACGTCGTATCGTCAACGAGCCTACGGCTGCCGCTCTGGCCTAC
>JAFSXQ010000095.1 GCA_017444005.1 Bacteroidaceae bacterium
ATAATACCCTTGCCGTTTGATTTCCTGCCACACGATGCGCGGGAGGCCGCGGCCGTGATAGTTGCCGCGGGCGATGGCTTGGCGTATCTGGGTGCTGCTGATGTCGTGCAGAGGGGTGTCGACGAGGGTGACGCCGGGGGGGAGGGTGGAGGCGTCCAATTCGTAACCGGGACGGGGGTAGACGAGAAGACGATGGTGGCGGAGAATCTCGTCGCTCTCGCGCCACTGAGGGAAGCGGAGCCAGTTGTCGCTGCCGATGACGAGGGTGAACTGGTGCTGGGGATAGCGGGAGCGGAGGGCCTCTAATGTGCGAACCATATAGGAGGGGCGGGGCATGTGCATCTCGAGGTCGCAGGCTCGGATGTTGGTGTCGCGAAGGGTAGCAAGGCGCACCAGTTCCAGACGGGCTTCGTCGTCGAGGATGTCTTGGCGGCCCTGTTTCAGCGGATTCAGCGGGGAGACCATCAGCCACAGTTCGTCGAGCAACCCCTTCCGGACAAGTGTACGGGCCAACCGTAGGTGTCCCGTGTGGATGGGGTTGAAGGAACCGCCGAATATGCCGATGTTCATTTGCGGAAGTGTTTGCGTTTACGCTCTTTGTTCCAGTTGAGCGCGATGATGATGGCTTGCAGGGCTGCCAGGGCAAAGAGGGTGTAGGCCCACTGGTGCTCGTGCATGGACCAGAGGATGATGCCCATCGAGAGGGCAAGGCCGAGGATGAGGAAGCCGGTTAAGCGTAGGTTGGACATAATGTTAATTTAGAATTAAGAAAGAAGAATTAAGAATTAAAATATAAGGGGCAGGAATTAAGAATTAAGAATTAAGGGTTGGAGGTTAGGAATTGAGGAATTCGGTGAGGAGGGCGACGGCTTCGGTTTTTGCTTGTTCGAGGTCGTCGTTGACGAGGATGCGGTCGAATCGTGGGGCATAGGACATTTCTTCCTCGGCCTTGGCCAGTCGGCGTTCGATTTGTTCGGCGTCGTCGGTGGCGCGTCCCACGAGGCGACGGCGGAGTTCGTCGACCGAGGGGGGCTGGATGAAGATGCTCAGGGCGCGGTCGCCGTAGAACTGCTTGATGTTGCAACCGCCCTTGACGTCGACGTCGAAGACCACGTTCTGCCCGGCCTCCACCTGGTGCTCGACCTGGCTCTTCAGGGTGCCGTAGAAGCGGCCGGGGTACACCTCTTCGTACTCGAGGAACTCGTTGTCCGCTATCTTCTTGCGGAACTCGTCGGGCGTGAGGAAGAAGTATTCCACGCCGTCCTGTTCGTCGCCTCTGGGCGGGCGACTGGTGCAACTGATGCTGAAGGCCAGCCGGAACTCGGGGTGCTCCTTCATCAGGTACTGTACGATGGTGCTTTTGCCGCTGCCCGATGGGGCCGAAACTATAATTAATCTGCCTTTTTCCATCACATCACATTTAAGACTTGTTCCTTGATTTGTTCCAGTTCGTCCTTCATGCGGACAACGATGTTCTGCATTTCCGCCTCGTTGGACTTGGAACCGGTGGTGTTGATTTCGCGTCCCATCTCCTGGGCGATGAAGCCCAGTTTCTTGCCCTGTCCGTGGCCGTCGGCCATCGTCTGGCGGAAGTAGGCCAGATGGTTCTGGAGGCGCTGCTTCTCCTCGTTGATGTCCAGTTTCTCGATGTAGTAAATCATCTCCTGCTCCAGGCGGTTGCGGTCGTACTCGACGGCCTTGATGCTTTCTAGGCCTTCGGTGATGCGCTGGCGGATTTTCTCCACGCGGCTTTGTTCGTAAGGCTCTATGCTGCGGAGCAACTGGGCGATGTTGTCCAGTTTCTCCTCGAACTTGCGTTGCAGGGCCTCGCCCTCCTGCCGGCGGAAGTCCATGAGTTGGCGGATGCAGTCCTCGACGGCACCGTGCACCACCTGCCACTCCCCGTCGCTGAGTTCGCCCACCTGTTCGTCACGGCTCATCACGTCGGGCAGGCGCAGCAGTAGCGGCCACCAGTCCTGGGGTTCGGGTATGCCGTACTGGCCGCTGATGTGGCGTATCTGCTTGCGGTAACTTTCGGCCAGCGCACCGTTGATGGGTGCCGACTGTGCCCCTTCGCCCTTCTCCACCCACAGGTTGAAGTCCACCTTGCCACGCTCGAGGGCTGTGGCTATCATGCTGCGGATTTCCATTTCCTTCTCGCGATAGACGGGTGAGAGACGCGTGGAGAGGTCTAACGATTTACTGTTTAGTGACTTAATCTCGGCCGTTATCTTCTTTCCCTCGAATACGACGACGGCCTTGCCGTATCCGGTCATTGATAGTATCATGGTTAGTTACGATTTACGAATTATGAGTTGTGAGTTACGAATTACGCCATTTATTGTGCAAAAGTACAAATTATTTTGTATCTTTGCAAGCGAATTCGCAAATCGTAAATCGTAAATCGATAAATCGTAAATTGTAAATCGTAAATTTGTAAGTAGAATTGGCTTGTATACTACATATAGAAACTAGTACGCGCGTGTGCAGCGTGGCCGTCAGTCAGGACGGGGCCTGCATCTACGACGACGCTGACCTGGAAGGGCCCAACCACGCCACGCGGTGCGGTGTCTTTGTCGACGAGGCCCTGTCGTTTGCCGAGAGTCATGCTATACCCCTGGATGCCGTAGCCATCAGCGAGGGGCCCGGCAGTTACACGGGCCTGCGCATCGGTTATTCGATGGCCAAGGGTGTGTGCTACGGACGAGGTGTGCCCCTGATAGCGCTGCCCACGCTGGAGGTGCTGTGCGTGCCCGTGCTGCTCTACCACGAGGAGGTGGAGGACGATGCCCTGCTGGTGCCCATGATTGACGCCCGCCGGATGGAGGTCTATGCCGCCGTCTACGACCGGGCACTGAAGGTGGTGAGGCCCGTCCAGGCCGACATCGTGGACGGCGACACCTATCGCGAGTACCTCGACCGCGGTCCGGTTTACTTCTTCGGCGACGGAGCCGGGAAGACGAAGACCGTCATTCAGCACCCCAATGCCCGCTTCATCGACGGCATTAACCCCCTGGCCAAGTACATGTTCCCGCTGGCAGAGCGCAAGATGATGCGCGAGGAGTTTGCCGACGTGGCCTACAGCGAACCCTTCTACCTGAAGGAGTTCGAGGCCGTGAAATCGAAGAATCCCCTAGCGTCCCTTTAACTTCCCTTTAACTCCCCTTTAACTCCCCTTTAACTCCCCTTATAATAAAATATGAAATACAATACCCAGAGAGACAAACTGAAGATGCCCGAGTACGGACGGGGCATACAAGATATGATAGCCTGCGCCGTGGCCCTGCCCGAGAAGCAGGAGCGCCAGCGCTGTGCCGAAACCATCTTCCGCATCATGGCCAGCATGCAGCCCCAGTTGCGCGAACAGCCCGACTACAAGCACCGCATCTGGGACCACATTGCCTACATCTCGGATTACCAACTCGACATCGACTATCCGTTCGAGATTAATCACCTGGGCGACGAGGCGCAGAAGCCCGAGCCCCTGAAGTACCCCATGAAGGACATCCGCCAGCGCCAGTACGGCTACCTGCTGGAGGAGTCGCTGCGCCAGTTGGCCGAGATGCCCGAGGGTGCCGAGCGCGATACCATGTTGGCACTGACGGCCAACCAGATGAAGCAGAGCCTGTTCATCTGGAACCGCGATGCGATGGACGACATGAAGGTGGCCAGCGACATCAGTCGCTACACCAACGGGAATGTCTCGCTCGACCTTGCTACCTTCCGTTTTGCTCCTGTGCAGACGTTGCCGAGGCAGGATTCGTCGACCGGAGGAAAGAAGAAAAAGAGAAAATGAGCAGTTTCATCATTGAAGGCGGACACTCCCTGCAAGGGGAAATCGTGCCGCAGGGTGCAAAGAACGAGGCCCTGCAGGTGCTGTGTGCAACGTTGCTCACCGACGAGCCGGTGCGCATCAAGAACGTTCCTAACATTGCCGATGTCAACAACCAGATAAAGTTGCTGACGGAAATCGGGGTGAAGACCACACAGAACGCCCTGGGCGACTATACGTTCCAGGCCGACGGGGTCAACCTCGACTACCTGCGCAGCGACGAATATCTCCAGCGCTGCTCGCACCTGCGCGGCAGTGTCATGTTCCTCGGTCCCCTGCTGGCCCGCTACGGTTCGGCCAGTGTGTCGCGCCCCGGTGGCGACCAGATAGGCCGTCGCCGCCTCGATACCCACTTTCTGGGCTTCAAGAAGTTGGGTGCCGCGTTCGAGTACGACAAAGAGCGGGGCGTGTTCACTATCAAGGCCGATGAACTGCATGGCACCTACATGCTTCTGGACGAGGCTTCGGTGACGGGTACGGCCAACATCATCATGGCGGCCGTCTTTGCCCAGGGTACGACGACCATCTACAACGCCGCCTGCGAGCCCTACATCCAGCAACTCTGCCTCCTGCTCAACCGCATGGGAGCCCGTATTTCGGGCATCGCCAGCAACCGGTTGACCATCGAGGGTGTCACCTCGTTGCACGGAGCCGAGCACACCATCCTGCCCGACATGATTGAGGTGGGGTCGTTCATCGGCATGGCCGCCATGTGTGGCAAAGGCGTACGCATCAAGCAGACGGGCTACGACCAGTTGGGCATCATCCCCTACACCTTCCGCCGGCTGGGCATAGAGGTCCGGCACGAGGGCGACGACATCTTCATCCCCGAACAGGAGCACTACGAGATAGACTCGTTCATCGACGGGTCGTTCATGACCCTTGCCGATGCCCCGTGGCCAGGCCTGACGCCCGACTTGCTGAGCGTCCTGCTCGTGGTGGCCACGCAGGCCAAGGGCTCTGTGCTCATCCACCAGAAGATGTTCGAGAGCCGCCTGTTCTTCGTGGATAAACTCATCGACATGGGGGCACAGATTATCCTCTGCGATCCCCACCGCGCTGTGGTCGTGGGGCACGACAAGCGGATGGCTCTGCACGGAGGCCGCATGACGAGTCCCGACATCCGTGCCGGTATTGCCCTGCTCATAGCGGCCATGAGTGCCGATGGCGTGAGTCAGATAGACAACATCGGGCAGATTGACCGCGGTTACCAGAACATCGAAGGCCGACTGAATGCCCTGGGGGCACATATCACGCGCGTGAAATGATAAAGGAAGAGGACATATTCAGCATTGGCCGCCTGGGCAAGCCGCACGGCGTGAAGGGAGAGATTGGCTTCACGTTCACCACCGATGTGTGGGACAGGGTGGATGCCGACTACCTGTTCCTGATGGTCGACGGCATACTGGTGCCCTTCTTCCTGGAAGAGTATCGTTTTCGCGGAGAGCATTCAGCCCTGCTGAAGTTTGTGGACATCGATTCGATAGAGGATGTGCAGGAGTATTCGGGTGCAGAGGTCTACTTCCCCCAGTCGCTGGTGCCCGAGGACAACGAAGCAGACTATACGTGGGGCTACTTCGAGGGCTTTCGCGTGGTGGATGCCAAAGAGGGAGAGTTGGGACGGGTGGTCCGTGTGGACGAGTCGACGGAGAACGTCCTCCTCGAACTGGAAAACGGTACGCTGATACCTGCTGCCGAGGCTTTTGTGAAGGATATAGACCACGAAGGGCGCATCATCCGTATGGATCTGCCCGAGGGGTTGTTGGATATATAGAAAATGAGAGAATGAGAAGTTGAGAAAATGAAAAAGAAAATAGCGATATTAGGTTCTACGGGGAGCATCGGCACCCAGGCACTGGAGGTTATCCGGGAGCACGGCGACCTCTACGAGGCCTACGTGCTGACGGCCAACCGGCAGGCCGACCTCTTGATAGAGCAGGCGCGGCTGTTCCAGCCGGCTCAGGTGGTGATTGCCGACGAGAGCCTCTACGATAAGGTGCGCGATGCACTCAGCGACCTGCCCATTCAGGTGTATGCCGGTGCCGAGGCCTTGGAGCAGGTGGTGCAGAACGAAGAGGTGGACATGGTGCTGACGGCCCTTGTGGGCTTTGCCGGCCTGCGTCCCACGGTGGCCGCCATCCGCAGTCACAAGGCCATTGCCCTGGCCAACAAGGAGACGCTGGTCGTGGCCGGTGAACTGGTCACCCAACTGGCGCTCGACAACCGTTGCCCCATACTGCCCGTCGATAGCGAACACTCGGCCATCTTCCAGAGCCTGATGGGAGAGGAGGCGGAGATAGAGAAGATCATCCTCACGGCCTCTGGTGGCCCGTTCCGCTGCTTGTCGTACGACGAATTGCGGTCCGTCACACCGGCTCAGGCGCTGAAGCATCCCAATTGGGACATGGGAGCCAAAATCACCATCGACTCAGCCACGATGATGAACAAGGGCTTCGAGGTCATCGAGGCCAAGTGGCTCTTCGGCGTAGAGGCGCAGGACATACAGGTGGTGGTGCATCCGCAGAGCATCATCCACAGCGCCGTGCAGTTCCACGATGGGGCTGTCAAGGCCCAACTTGGCGTGCCCGACATGCGAGTGCCCATCCAGTTGGCCTTCAGTTATCCGAGCCGTCTGGCCAGTTCGTTCGACCGCCTCGACTGGTATCACCTGCAGCCGCTCACCTTCGAGCAGCCCGACCTCGACCGCTTCCGCTGCCTGGCCCTCGCCTTCGAGGCGCTGCAGCGCGGCGGCACCATGCCCTGCGTGGTGAATGCGGCCAACGAGATTGTCAACCTCGCCTTCCGCCAGGAGCGTTGTCTGTTCCTCGAGATGCCCGACATCATCGGGGAAACCATGCAGCGGGCCACCTTCGTCCAGCAGCCCACGCTCGACGACTATTTTGCCAGTGATGCCGAGGCGCGCCGCATAGCCAGCGAATTGTTGTAAAAAAATAATGAACACCAATGAATATAATTCTGATTAAAACACTTCAACTCTTGCTCTGCCTCTCGTTGCTCATCATCCTGCACGAGGGCGGTCACTTCGGCTTTGCCAAACTTTTCAAGGTAAAGGTGGAGAAGTTCTTCATGTTTTTCGACTATAAGTTCCATCTGTTCAGCACGCGCGACAACTGGTTCACACGCCTCTTTCCCCGCTTCAAGCAGAACGAGACGGAGTACGGCATCGGCTGGATTCCCCTGGGCGGCTACGTCAAGATTGCCGGCATGATAGACGAAAGTCTCGACGTTGAGCAGATGAAGCAACCCGCCAAGCCCGACGAATTCCGTTCGCAGAAGGTGTGGAAGCGCTTCTTCATCATGGCCGGCGGTGTGCTTATGAACCTGCTGACGGCCTTTGTCATCTACAGCGGCATCATGCTCTTCGAGGGCGAGGACCGCTTGCCCATGCGTGAGATAAAGCAGGGCTTCGCCTTCAATCAGGAGGCCGAGGCGCTGGGATTCCGCGACGGCGACATTCCCATCCGTTTCGATAACGATGAAATCGAGGGCTGGACATCCGCCCTACGTCAGGACATCTGCAAGGCCCACACCGTCACCGTGTTGCGCCAGGGCAAGGAGGTCACCATCCCCATGCCGGAGGGCGGGCTGAACCTGCTCGATGTCATCTACATGCAGCCCCCCTTCATCGCTCCCCTCATGTCGACGCTCGTCGACAGTGTGTTTGAGGGCAGTGCTGCCGCCAAGGCTGGTTTCGTTCCGGGTACTCGGGTGCTGGCTGTTGAGGGTACGCCCATCCAGTATCGCAACGACTACGACTCGCTGTTGCTCCGCCGTCAGGATGTCCTGGCCATGAAGTCGTGCACCCATGCCGACAGCATCAAGCAGCGCACCTTGAGTTTCGTCGTCCAGCGCAGCGAAGAGGCAGCGCCCGACACTGTGTCGGTGTTGCTCGACGAGAACCTGATGCTGGGCGTTCAGTTCCATTGGGACTATGAGGTCGAGCACATCGACTACAACCTGCTCACCTGCATCCCTGCCGGTTTGAAGTACGGATGGGAGACACTGGCCAACTACGTCGACAGTTTCCGCTACATCGCCACACCGCAGGGCGCCAAGGAGGTCGGTTCGTTCATCGCCATCGGCAACCTCTTCCCCGATTCGTGGGATTGGCTTCGCTTCTGGATGCTTACGGCCTTCATTAGCATAGCCCTGGCCGTCATGAACATACTGCCCATTCCCGGCCTCGACGGTGGTCACATCGTCATCCTGCTCTACGAGGCCATCACGGGGCGGCAACCCAGCGAGAAGGTGATGCTCTGGTTCGAGTATATCGGCATGGGCCTTATCATCGCCCTCATGCTTCTGGCCTTTGGTAATGACATTCGTAGATTCCTACTCTGATGAAAAAACTATTCTTTATATCCATTGCATTCCTCTGCGTCTGTGCGTGTGAGCACAAACCTACCGAGGAGGAACAGGGCCTGGCGAAACTCAATGAGGCCCGTGTCGCATATCGGCAAGGTCGTTTTGCCGTTTCTCGTGATATTATCATGACCCTGCGCAAGAACTATCCCAGGGCTTTCGAAGCACGCCGACAGGCTATTTTGTTGCTCGACAGTGTGGAGCGGCAACTTGCCGGAGGCGATTCGCTGAAGTCGGAGTTCTACGAACGGAAACTGATGTATGATGAAGAAAACTTAAAATTGCCTAAGTGAGAGAAATTAGTCGTGACGAGATGCAGCAATTGCTGTCGGCCCCCATCTTTCACCAGATAGGGCAGACGGCCGACGAGATGGACATGGAGTGCTATATCGTGGGCGGTTACGTGCGCGACCTCTTCTTGGAGCGCCCTTCGAAGGACATCGACTGCGTGGTCGTCGGCAGTGGCATCGCCCTTGCCCAGGCCCTGAAGAAGAAACTCGGTCACCGGGCCCACCTCTCCGTCTTCAAGAACTTCGGCACGGCCCAGTTAAAGGCGGGGAGTGAAGAACTGGAGTTCGTCGGTGCCCGTCGCGAGAGTTATAGTCACGATAGCCGCAAACCCATCGTGGAGGACGGCACGCTGGAGGACGACCTTGACCGTCGCGACTTCACCATCAACGCCCTCGCCGTCTGTCTCAACACGGAACGCTTTGGCGAACTCATCGACCGCTTCGACGGTCTGCTGGATATGGAAGACCGCCTCATAGCCACACCCCTCGACCCCGACATCACCTTCTCCGACGACACCCTGCGCATGATGCGCTGCGTACGCTTCGCCACCCAACTTCGTTTCCAGATTGAAGACGAGACGCAGGAGGCCCTTGTGCGCAATGCCGAGCGTATCCGCATCATCTCGCAGGAGCGCATCATCGACGAACTGAACAAAATCATGCTCTCTCCCCGTCCTAGCATCGGCTTCGTCGAACTCTCCCGTGCCGGTCTGCTGCCCATCATCTTCCCCGAACTGGCCGCCCTTGAAGGCGTGGAGGTCAAGAACGGACGTGCCCACAAGGACAACTTCTACCACACCCTGGAGGTGCTGGACAATGTCAGCCTCTCTTCCCTTGGGGAAGGGCGGGGAGATGGGCTCTGGTTGCGCTGGGCTGCTTTGCTCCACGACATCGGCAAACCCAAGTCGAAGCGCTGGGACCCCGTGGCCGGATGGACCTTCAAAAACCACAACTACATCGGGCAGAAAATGGTAGCCCCCATCTTCCGTCGCATGAAACTCCCGCTCGACGAACGCATGCACTACGTGGAGAAACTCGTAGGCCTGCACATGCGCCCCATAGCCATTGCCGACGACGAGGTTACCGACTCTGCCGTGCGCCGCCTCCTCTTCGAGGCCGGTGAGGACATCGACGACCTGATGACCCTGTGCGAGGCCGACATCACCAGCAAGAATGCCGAACGCAAGCGCACCTTCCTCCGCAACTTCCAACTCGTTCGCGAGAAACTGGCCGACCTGCAGGCCCGCGACAACTACCGTACCTGGACGAACCCCATCACCGGCGAGGAAATCATGGAGACCTTCGGCATCGGACCCTGTCGTGCCATAGGCGACCTGAAGCAGGCCGTCAAGGATGCCATCTGGGAGAGCCGTATCCCCAACACCCACGAGGCTGCCCGCGAGTACATGCTGCAGGTGGCCGCCGACATGGGGCTCGTCGTATCACAGTCAAGCGATAAATGACACAACGCATAAAACTATGCAACAACTAAATCACCAGACGGCGCAGAAGCGCCAGCGGACAGAGAGAGTGATACAGTTTGGCGAGGGAAACTTCCTGCGCGCCTTTGTGGACTGGATTATACAGCAGGTGGACGAACGGACCGACTTCGACGCCTCGGTCGTGGTGGTGCAGCCCATCGACCGCGGAATGGTGGACAACCTGAACCGGCAGGACTGCCTTTACCATGTGAACCTGCAAGGATTGCTCGACGGAAAGCCTGTCAATTCGCTGACGTTGGTGGACACCATCAGTCGCGCCTTGAATCCCTATCAGGACTTCGACGCTTTCCTGCGGTTGGCCGAACAGCCCGAGATGCGATTCGTCATCTCTAACACCACGGAGGCCGGTATTGCCTTCGACCCGACGTGCCGGCTCGTCGACCGACCCGCCAGCAGTTATCCGGGTAAACTGGTGCAGTTGCTCTGGCACAGGTTCCAGACCTTCAAGGGCGACCCCGAGAAGGGCTTTATCATCATGCCCTGTGAACTCATCTTCCTCAACGGACACCACCTGCGCGAGTGCATCGACCAGTATGTGGAACTTTGGCGCGACGACTTCGGCGCTGACTATGAGGCCTTTAAGCGGTGGACCACAAAGTCGTGCTACGTATGTGCCACGTTGGTCGACCGCATTGTGCCGGGCTTCCCCCGCAAGGATATACAGCAGATACAGCAACAACTGGGCTACGAGGACAATATGGTGGTGCAGGGCGAGGCCTTCCACCTGTGGGTCATCGAGACGGCGCCCAACCTGCCGCTGGAGCAACTGGCGCGTGAGTTCCCTGCTGAAAAGGCCGGGCTGAACATCGTGCTGACCCACAACGAGGCCCCTTACCACGAGCGTAAGGTGACGTTGCTGAACGGTCCGCACACGGTGCTCTCCCCCGTGGCCTACCTGTCGGGCATCGACATCGTGCGCGATGCCTGTCAGCACCCCGTCGTGGGACGGTTTATTCACAAAGTGCAGTTCGACGAACTGATGCAGACGCTGAACCTGCCGATGGACGAACTGCAGCAGTTTGCCCAGGATGTGTTGGAACGCTTCGTGAACCCCTACGTCGACCATCAGGTGACGAGCATCATGCTCAACTCCTTCCCCAAGTACCAGACGCGCGACCTGCCCGGCCTGAAGACCTATCTGGAACGCAAGGGCACGTTGCCCAAGGGACTGGTGCTGGGTTTGGCTGCTATTATTACCTATTATAAAGGAGGTGCGCGAGCCGACGGAGCCCCCATTCAGCCCAACGACGACCCGAACATCATGCAACTGCTCACCGACCTGTGGCAGACCGGCGACACGCGTCGTGTGGCCGAAGGTGTGCTGGCCGCTAAGGACCTCATCTGGCACGAGCATGGCGACCTGAACCAGATTCCGGGCCTGACCGACCTGCTGACGCAGATGCTTGACAGCATCGCAGAGAAGGGCATGCTGCAAACTGTGGAAGAGGTGCTATGAAAACCATTCAGATACATCCCGCCGACAATGTGGCGGTGGCCCTGGAGGACCTGCCGGGCATACCTGCCGGACACAAGATAGCGCTGCGCGATTTCAAGGAGGGCGATCCGGTCGTCAAGTACGGTTTCCCCATTGGTCACGTCATCCACGATGTGAAGCAAGGTGCGCTCATCGACCATCGCGACATCCGTACCAATCTGAGCGGGACGTTGGATTATGAGGATATACGGGGAGAGAACCTATCCGCTTGCCCCTTGCCTCCTGTCCCTACTCGCCAGTCAACCTTCGCCGGTTTCCTCCGCTCCGATGGCCAGGTGGGCATACGCAACGAACTGTGGGTTATCCCTACGGTGGGCTGTGTGGATGGCATTGTGCGCCGTGTGGTCGACAGGGCCCGACGTGAACTTTGGCGTGAAGGCGAGGGTGTCGACGCTATTGTGGGCTTCCCTCACAACTACGGTTGCTCGCAACTGGGCGACGACCACGAGAATACGCGCAAAATCCTGCGCGATATGGTGCATCATCCCAATGCTGGCGGCGTGCTGGTGATAGGGCTCGGATGCGAGAACAACCAACCCCGGCTGTTCCAGGAGTTCTGTGGCGACTACGACCGTGAGCGCGTCCGCTTCATGACTTGTCAGGAGGTGGAAGGCGACGAGGAAGAGGTGGCCATGCAACTGCTGACGGAACTCTACCAACGGGCCTGCACGTGCAAACGCACACCGCAGCCCCTCAGTAAGTTGCGCGTCGGGCTGAAGTGCGGAGGGAGTGATGGATTCTCGGGCATCACGGCCAATCCCCTGCTGGGGCGGTTCAGCGACTGGCTCTGCATGGAACAGGGCGGAACAACGGTGCTGACGGAGGTGCCCGAGATGTTCGGAGCCGAGACGTTGCTGATGCGCCGGTGCGCCACGCCGGAACTGCTGGAACAGACCATCCGCCTCATCAACGACTTCAAAACGTATTTCCTCTCTCACGGACAGCCTGTGGGCGAGAATCCCTCACCGGGCAACAAGGCCGGTGGCATCAGTACACTGGAGGAGAAGGCCCTGGGGTGTACGCAGAAGTCGGGTTCGTCGCCCGTTCGCGGCGTGTTGCCCTATGGTGAACGGATAGGCGAGGGTAGGGGACTGCACCTGCTATCAGCCCCGGGCAACGACTTGGTGGCTTCAACGGCTCTGGCGGCAGCGGGCTGTCAGTTGGTGCTCTTCACCACGGGGCGCGGAACGCCCTTTGCCACTTTCGTACCCACGATGAAGGTGTCCACCAATAGTCGGCTGGCACAGGCGAAGCCCCATTGGATTGACTTCAATGCTGGTGCGCTCATCGAGGGGACGTCGATGGACGAACTGCTTCGGGATTTCCGCTCCCTTGTCCTGGAGGTCTGTGAAGGGCACCGCACGCAAAGCGAACAGCGCGGTGGGGCTGAAATAGCCATTTTCAAGAACGGTGTGACGCTGTAGGTTTTTCGACGATAAAAAGAAAAGCGCGTTTTCCTTTTGCAATGCGCTCGTTTTTTCGTATCTTTGCACGCCAAATATGATTGGTAATAAGAAATTTGATAGAATTAAAGCAGAATATGGCAAAGAAATTTCAGGAACGCACGCGCCTCAATTTGTCTGAGGTGAATAAGGAAGTGCTCAGCCAGTGGGACGAGGAAGACCTCTTCCACCGCAGCATATCGGAGCGCGAGGGTCAGCCCTCATTTGTATTCTTTGAAGGGCCTCCATCGGCCAATGGGCACCCCGGCATCCATCACGTGCTGGCCCGCAGCATCAAGGACACCTTCTGCCGCTTCAAGACGATGCGCGGCTATCAGGTGCACCGTAAGGCCGGATGGGACACGCACGGACTGCCCGTAGAACTGGGCGTGGAGAAGGAACTCGGCATCACGAAGGAGGACATCGGCCGCACCATCTCCATCGAGGACTACAATCTGAAGTGCCGCCAGAATGTGATGATGTTCACCAACGAGTGGACTGACCTGAGCCACCGTATGGGCTACTGGGTGGACATGGAACATCCCTACATCACCTACGACAACAAGTACATCGAGACCCTCTGGTGGCTGTTGAAGCAACTTTACCAGAAGGACCTGCTCTATAAGGGCTACACCATCCAGCCCTACAGCCCTGCCGCTGGTACGGGCCTGTCGAGCCACGAACTGAACCAGCCCGGTTGCTACCGCGACGTGAAGGATACGACCGTGACGGCACAGTTCCGGGTAGTTGAAAATTTAAAATTGAAAGTTGAAAGTTTTGCCTCCGGCGAGGCTGAAGCAAACAATGAGAACGCAAAGCAACTTTCAACTTATATTCTCGCCTGGACAACGACCCCGTGGACACTGCCCTCGAACACCGCTCTGTGCGTAGGTCCGAAGATTGACTACGTGGCCGTGAAGGGCCAGAATCCCTATACGAAGGAGGAGGCCATCTACATCCTGGCCGAGAGCCGCTTGTCGGCCTACTTCAAGGAAGGCGAATACGAGGTACTGGGCCGTTGCACGGGTGCCGACCTTGTCGGTCTTCGCTACGAGCAACTCTTCCCCTGGGTGAAGCCCTGTGCGCTGGAGGACGGCAAGGTGGTGGACAAGGAGGCCGACGCCTTCCGCGTCATCCCCGGCGACTACGTCACCACCGAGGACGGTACGGGCATCGTACACATAGCCCCCACGTTCGGTGCCGATGACGCCAAGGTGGCCAAGGATGCAGGCATCCCCTCGCTCTTCGTCATCGATAAGGCTGGCGACACCCGCCCGATGGTGGACTTCACGGGCAAGTACTTTGTGAAGGACGACATGGACGAGGAATTTGTAAGCCTCTGCGTCCGCGACAGTTATTGGCAGCATTCGGGCGACTTCGTGAAGAACGCCTACGACCCCAAGTATGCCGGTCTGGACGAGAAGGAATTGGCGAAGACCGAGGACCTGAACATCGTCCTGTGCATGGAGATGAAGCCGGCAGGCACAGCCTTCAAGATAGAGAAGCACGTCCACAACTATCCCCATTGCTGGCGAACGGACAAGCCCATCCTCTACTATCCGCTCGACTCGTGGTTCATCCGTTCCACAGCCGCCAAGGAGCGCATGATGGAACTGAACAAGACCATCAACTGGAAGCCCGAATCCACGGGTACGGGCCGCTTCGGCAAATGGCTGGAGAACTTGAACGACTGGAACCTCAGCCGCAGCCGCTACTGGGGCACTCCGTTGCCCATCTGGCGCAATCGCGAGACGAAGGAGGAAATCTGCATCGGCTCCGTAGAAGAGTTGTATATGGAGATAGAGAAGGCCGTTGCAGCAGGCGTCATGCCGGGCAATCCGCTGAAGGACCGTGGCTTCATTCCCGGCGACATGTCGCAGGAGAACTACGACCGGATAGACCTGCATCGCCCCTACGTCGACCAGATTTGGCTCGTGGGCGAGAGCGGTGCCGTGCTGAAGCGCGAACTGGACCTTATCGACGTCTGGTTCGACTCGGGTGCCATGCCCTACGCACAGATACATTACCCCTTCGAGAACAAGGAGGCTTTGGACAGCCGCACGGTTTATCCTGCCGACTTCATAGCCGAGGGCGTGGACCAGACACGCGGATGGTTCTTCACCCTGCACGCCATCGCCACGATGGTCTTCGACTCCGTGGCCTACAAGGCCGTCATTTCGAACGGTCTCGTCCTGGACAAGAACGGCCTGAAGATGTCGAAGCGACTGGGCAATGCCGTCGACCCCTTCAATGCGATTGAGCAGTATGGTTCGGACGCCGTCCGTTGGTACATGATTACCAACTCGCAGCCCTGGGACAACCTGAAGTTCGACGAGGAGGGCGTGAAGGAAGTCACCCGCTCGTTCTTTGGCAAACTGTTCCAGACGTATTCGTTCCTGACGATGTACGCCAATGTCGACGACTGGCACTACGAGGAGGCCGACGTGCCCATGACCCAGCGTCCGGAGATGGACCGTTGGATACTGTCGGAACTGAACTCGCTGGTGCGCGAGGTCACCGATTGTTACGAGGACTACGAACCCACCCGCGCCGGACGTCTTATCCAGTCGTTCGTCGTGGACAACGTCTCGAACTGGTTCGTCCGCCTCAGCCGTAAGCGCTTCTGGGGCTCGGCTATGAGCATCGACAAACTCTCGGCCTACCAGACCCTGTACACCTGTCTGGAGACCGTAGCCAAACTGATGGCACCCATCGCTCCCTACTATGCCGACCGCCTCTATCGCGACCTGACAGAAGCCACCGGTCGCGACACCGAGAGCGTACACCTGAGCGAGTTCCCCGCAGTGGACGAAAGCAAGATAGACAAGGAGCAGGAACTGCGCATGGAACTGGCCCAGCAGATAACCTCGATGGTGCTCTCGCTCCGTAAGAAGGAACAAATCATCGTTCGCCAGCCCCTTCAGAAGATTGCCATCCCGGCAGTCGACAACGAGCAACAGCAGCGCATCGAAGCCATGAAGCAGCTCATTCTGGACGAAGTGAACGTGAAGGAAATGGAGTTCGTGGAAGGCTCGGGCATACTGGTGAAGAAGGTGAAGTGTAACTTCCGCACGATGGGTAAGAAGTTCGGCAAACTGATGAAGGACGTGAACCTGGCCGTCACCGGCATGAGCCAGGAACAGATAGCCCAGTTGGAGCGTGAAGGCCAGTTGCCGATGACGCTGGCCTCCGGTGAAGCCGTGACCATCGAAGCTGAGGATGTGGAAATCTTCAGCGAGGACATCCCGGGTTGGACGGTTGCCAACGAGGGGGCGCTGACAGTGGCCCTGGACATCACCATCACCGACGAACTCCGCAACGAGGGCGTGGCCCGCGAACTGGTGAAGCGCATACAGAACCTGCGCAAGGAGAGCGGATTCGAGATTACCGACCGTATCGATATCCAACTCGAACATCATCCCGAGACCGACCGTGCCGTCGACATGTTCCGCGACTACATCTCGGCTCAGGTCTTGGCCAACAGCATCACGCTGGTGGACAAGGTGGACGATGCCACAGAATTGGATTTCGAAGACTATAAGGTAAATATTAACATCAAACGATAAGATGGAAGAAAAAACACGGTACAGCGACGAAGAGCTGGAAGAGTTTCGTCAGATACTCCTGGAAAAACTGGAACTCACGAAGCGCGACTACAAGAAGGCGATGGACGAACTGTCGAAGGGCAACGAGAACGGTGTGGACGACACATCGCC
>JAFSXQ010000096.1 GCA_017444005.1 Bacteroidaceae bacterium
CGACTTGCCCAAGTGGGGCTCGGTGGGCGGTGTGACGTGGGGACGCAGCACCTGTATCCAGGGGCTCCACTCGCCCACGTTCGTGGACCAGTCTATCGCGCGTACCTTATAATATATGTACTTTTGGTTGGCGTTGAGGGCCACGGAGTCGGTGTACATCGTCTGGCGGATACCACCCGTGTTGCGCACGAGGAAGTCGTGGGTGCTGTCGTTGGCGAAGGCGATGTCGAAGTAGTCGATGTCATTGTCCTCCGGCCAGGGTTGCCAGGAGAGGTCGATGTATGCCCACTGGCGTGCCAGCAGCGCGGTGTCCCGCTCGAGGTCGATCTTCCGCACGGAGGCGCGCAGGTTGGCGGGCGTCTTCGGTGCCTGGAAGTCCGTGAGGTGGATCTGTTGCATGAAGGACTTCGACTCGTTGCCCGCCTGGTCATAGGCGGCGATGTACATCATGCCGGTGCGTCGGCCCGTCATGTCGAGGCTGAGGATGGTGTCGGTGGGCGCCAGGAGGTTGAAGTTCATCATCTGCCAGGGCGCCGCGTCGTTGTCGCGCATGGGGCGGTAATAGACGCGGTAGCCCTCGAAGTCCTGTTCCAGGGTGTCCTTCTCCCAGACCACGTGTGCGATGACCTTGGCCATGGGGTCGTTGTCGTCGGGTCGTTCGATGACGATGTACTTGATATTCGGTGGTGTGGGCGGCTGCACGTCGCGGACGAAGATGCGCCGTTCTGCCGGCAGGCTGAAGTCCCCGAAGGGGTCGTAGCCGAAGATGCGGTACTCCCACATACCCAGCTCGGGCACCGTGTCGTGGATGACGCGGTAGTCCTCGCCCTCCGGCTGCTCCACCATGGGCACGTAGGGCTTCGCGGTCACGCGGTGCCAGGTGTCGCTGACGCTCTTGCCGTCGAGCGTGGTCACCTGCCGTCGTTCGAGCTCAAAGCTGCTGTGGTCCTTGTCCCACCATCCGAGCATCAGTGCGTAGGGCGTCGAGAGGCTGTCCACCATGCGCGGTTCGTAGGGCTCCTTCACGTAGGGCTCGTTCTTCACGCCCTCGACGACTCCCGGTTCGAAGATAATCTTACCTCCATTGTCCCACACCGTGGGCTGGATGTAGTAGTCGTAGGTCACGCCGCGTTCCACGCTGCGGTCCGTGAATCGCACGGCCAGGTCGGTGGCGAGGTCCTTGCGCCAGTCGGCCACCAGCATGGCGAATCCGTAGCTGATGTCCTGGTCGCTGCTGCGGTTCTGGGTCTGGTCGGCGAATCCGTCGTCGGTCTTGTGGTAGTTCTCCTTCTCGCCGTAGAGCACGCCCATGGCGATGTAGGCGTTGCTGTCGTTCGCGGCGTAGGTGCTGCGGAACTCTTCCAGCGTCTTGGGCACCAGCTTGTAGGCGAGGGTGTCAATGCGGAAGTCCTCAAAGGGTGTGCCGTCTGCTTTGGTCTTGGGCACGCGCAGTACGTTCACTCCCAACCGCGCCAGGTAGTTGTAGGAGGCGAAGTCCTCTGCCGCCCATCGCAGGACGATGCTGTCGCCGTAGGCGCGGGTCATCAGATGGATCTTCGAGGTAATCAGCGGTTGCTGCCACGGCTCGGCCACGGTGGTGTGGGGGTTCCCGGTGAAGGTGCTGTCCACCCCCTGTGCCGCTGCCGGCAGGGCAGCGGCCAGGAGAGCTATACTCAGTGCTATTGACTTCAGTTTCATATCTGGTGCTATCTTCATTTTCTTAAAGTGTTTACTTCATTCATCAGTCCTCGATAACTGCCTTTGAATTTATGGTACTCGGAATATCACCCGCGAATACCTGTGACTTGAACCATCGCATCTTGGTGCCGCTCTTTGAGGTTGAGCCGAGATTCTTCAGCGTTGTTGCCATATTCGTCTTGTTCGTGCCGGAGGTGCAGTCGGCGGCCACGACGTATCTGTTGGAGATGCCAGAATTCTTATTGTCGTAGGTTACGCGCACCTTACTATTCAAGAAGAGTTGTCCGGTGATGCCCTTGAACATATAGTTCGCCTTACCTTGGTTGGGCGACCATTGTGAGGTCATGCGCATGTCGATGGTCTCCAGTCTCGAACAATTGTAGAACGCATAGCCGACATCTGTCGTGCTGGCAAGGGTGAAGTTGCTGATATTA
>JAFSXQ010000097.1 GCA_017444005.1 Bacteroidaceae bacterium
AAAGCCAGTATCACCGCCGAGGTGGCACAGGCCCTGGCCGAGGTGTTCCACACCTTTGCCTTCGACATTCTGGGCCTGACCGAGGACAGCGGCACCAGCAACAAGGCCCGCGAGGAAGCCTTCGGCAAGGTGGTGGACATGTTGCTCGAACAGCGTCGTCAGGCTAAGGCCGAGAAGAACTGGGCCCTCAGCGACAAGATTCGCGACGACCTCACGGCTCTCGGCTTCGAGGTCAAGGACACACCCGACGGCTTTGCTTGGTCGCTGAACAAATAGCCGTTATCGGCCTTATTTCTTCGAAGGGCCGTTTTGGGCAATATACTCTGAGGGAAGGACGCCGAAGTCCTTCTTGAAACAAGAGGAGAAGTACTTCGGGTCGCTGTAGCCCACGGCGTAGGCCACGTCGGCAATGCGCACGTTGGGGTTCTGGCGCAGGAGTTCGCAGGCCGACTTCATGCGCACCGTGCGGATGAAGGCAGAAGTGGAGAGGCCTGTGGTGGCGCGCAACTTCTTGTAAAGGTTGGACTTTGACATGCACATGGCATCGGCAAAGCGCGGCAGGTCGAACTCGGTGTCGCTGATGTGCCGTTGCATGCAGGCGAGGCTCTGGCGCACAAAGTCTTCGTCGGTTGGCGTATGGACGATGCCGCAGATGTCGGCAAAGAGGTCCTCGCGCACCTTTTCGTAGGTCTTTTGCTTGTATTCCTCCAGTTGGTTCAGGGCACGCTGGCGCTCCATGTGAGCCATTTGTAGTTCGAGGCGTTGGCGCTCGCGTTCGCGTAGATAGTGGAAGAGCATGTAGAGGACTCCGCCGCTCAGGAGCAGGTAGAGCAGATAGGCATACCACCGGCGGTAGATGGGGGCCAGGACGTGGATGACGAGGGTCTGTTCCTCCTGGCTCCAACTGCCTCCCTCGTCGGTGCAGCGGAGGCGGAAGGTGTAGGTGCCGGTGGGCAACTGGCTATAACTGACCTGGCTCTGGGCCACGTCGGTGTAGTGCCATTCACGGTCCAGTCCGTCGAGCATGTAGGCGTAGCGCACACTCTCGCTGTTGTCGAAGTCCATCGACGAAAACTCGATACTGAGGTCGCGCTGGTCGGGGCGCAGGGTAATCTCGTGGCCGAAGTGGCCCAGGGAGGTGTTGAACAGTTTGACGTCGGTGATGAGGGCCGGTGTGTCGTCGCGCACGTTGGGTACGTCGTTCCCATTGAAAGTGGTATAGGCGTAGGAGCCGCTGAAGCAAAGTTCTCCCGTGGGCGATATGGCGGAGAAGCCAGCACCGAAATAGTCGCTGCCGATGACGTTCTTCCGGTCGAAGAAGCGCAGTTCGGCCACTTCACCGTCGGCGGCCACCAGAAGCCGTATCAGGTGGTGGCGCGAGGATATCCACAGGTGGCCGTCCGCCGTCTCCTCCAGACTGTACATGTCGTCGTCGGGGATGCCGTAATTGTCGCCCACGTTGACGAAGCCATCGCGTTCGTGGTCGTAGAGCATGAGGCCCGACTCCTGCGAGCAGGCCCAGACACGACCGAGGTGATCCACGAGAATGCGGTAGATGTTGAGCACCTGGAACTGGGTGTCGAGCAGGGTGGTGTAACAGGTCATCCGTATCGAACGGGGCTTTCGTACGCTGCCCTGAAGGTGAATGATGCCCGACTCCTGTGTGGCCAGCCAGATGGTGCCGTCGGGTGACAGGCTGATGTCGGCCACTTGTGCCATCTCCAGGCCTTGCAGGTTCTTGCCCTCCAGGTGAAGCCCGTGGCCGTCGGTGTATTGTATGCTCAGTCCGCGCCAGGTGCCGGCCAGGAGGTTGCCCTCGGTGTCCTGCGTCAGGGCGAAGATGCAGTTGTCGGCCAGCCAGGGCGTGTTGCTGCGGTCCTGCTGCCGGACGACCTGATGACCGGCGACGGTGATGAGGCCGTTGCGCTGCGTGCCCACCAGCAGTTCGCCACTGGGCAGGGGAAGGATGGCATTGACCTTCGAGGGCATGGGCACGATGGCATCCTCCCCGTCGCCCATGAGCAGGCCCGTGTGGTTTGTGCCGAGGATGAGGCTCCCGTTGCGGTCGTAGGCCACGGAGGAGATGTGCTCCGACACTTGCATGTCATGCGGTAGGGTATGGGTGACGAAGGTCGAAGGACGGGTACTGGTGGAGACGATGCCCCGCTCGTAGGCGTTCATCCACATGCGGCCTCGCCGGTCGCAGAAGAAGGAACTGACGCCGTGGACAAAGAGGTCGGGCTCGGGCAGCATCGCCTCGGGCAGGGCAAAGATGCTGTCGGTCCCCTCCGTCAGGGGCATGAAGGAGAGTCCCTTGCCCGTGCCTATCCATAGGAGGCCCGTGTAGAGGTCCTCGTTCAGGTCCCAGACGATGTCGGAGAGCAGTTCGCCCTCGGTCTCGGCCTGCGTATAGTGGAGCAGACGAAGCGGGCGGTTGGTGTCGTGGGGATTCAGGATGCAGTAGATGCCCCGTCCCCACGTGCCTACCCAGAGGTGGCCGTTGTGGTCCTCGAAGACGGCCTGTGCGGAGTTCAGGTCGTTGAACCGGGGCATCTCGTAGTAAGTGTCCTTCTTCGGGTTATAGCGGAAGAGGCCCTTATCCCACGTGCCTATCCAGACATTGCCCTGCCGGTCCTCGATGAGCGAGGTAACGGAGCAGTGGGGTACCTTGGCCGTCTTGCGTTGGTCGCACAGCAGTTGGAACGTGTCGGCCTCGGCCTCGTAGCGATACAGGCCGCCCTCCGTGCCCACCCAGACCTGGCCCGAGCGGGTCACGAGGATGCAATTGACGACATCGCCGTTTCCGAAGTCTCGGAAGTGGTATTCGTGGCTTTCTTCACGCGTCGCGTCCATGCGGGTGACGCCCTTGCGGGTGGCTATCCACAGTCGGTGCTGGTGGTCCTCGCTGATGAACGACACGACGTTCGACGCCAGCACGTGGGGATGTACTGGCGTATTACGATATTGCTTCATGCGGTAGCCGTCGAAGCGGTAGAGTCCGTTCTGCGTACCTATCCAGAGGTAGCCCGTGTGGTCCTGAAAGATGTGCCTAATCTCGTTGGCGGGCAATTGGTCATTGGCCTTCAGCCGCTCAAATACAATACCTTGCGGCATGGGCTGGGTTTGTGCCGAAACGACAAAAAGACAGAACAGAGACAGGACAATACAGCGTAGGTCTCGCATGATGTGTATGCTATTTGATGAGGACTTTCCTTCGGTGGATGATATAGAGACCTTTTCGTTGTGGCCTTGTGAGTCGGCCTTGTAAGTCGTAGGCCTCGGGCTTGGATGTAAAGGTGGGCGCCTCTGTGTGGACAATGCCGTCGCTTTGTGGTTCCAGTAGTACGCGAATAACGGATGCTTCAGCACGAGGCAGATAGGTGCCGTCAAACCTTACGGCTTCCTCTTCCACCCATTCGTTGTTTTCGTCGAAATGCCCCTTGCTGGCACTGATTGCATGGAGCGAAGTTGGTATGTTCCAATCACCTCGCTGTACGGTCAGTAATACCAGTTCTGAATCGCTTCGGCAGATGCTGATGGCCTGCGTGGGCGATAGCGGGTCGAGTGTGGTACCTCGTACCCCTTTTGTGGTCGATGGGTCGGTAGCCGTCCCGTTGTGTACCATCAGGCTCTTGTTGGCAGCCTTTGTAGCGATGTCCTGCATGGCGGCATTGAGGAGGAGGTTTTGTGTACGAATGAGGTTGCGGGTGTTCTCGTTATGCGGTGTGATAACGCCTTTTGTCGATGTCATGTCATAGAGGCCATGGCCATCGGGCCCCACATAGTCGTAATAACTGAAAGCCGTGTTCGTTGTCAGGGCTGCAAAGGGATAAACCTGACATCCTTGTTCCTCGGCGCCGCATTCCATAATCATCTTGTAGTTTTTTCCGCGCGAAGGGATGAACGACACCAGTTGCGTGGCCGATTTGCCGTAGGAGTCACCTCCTACAAAGTCTATGTTGGTACCTTCCGTCTCACGTAGTTCCTCGTTGGCTGTGATGTAGGCTGTGTATTCGTGTGTAGTAGCGTTGACGCGTGTCCAAGTTACATAGCGTGACTCCTTGACGGCCGTGGCCAATGAACTTTGGTAGCGCATCATGTCTTTTGAGGGGAATGAGTAGCCGTTCTTTCCCCTCGGCTCGTTGTTAATTTGCATGCCTATGACCGTGTGCTTTCTTCCGTGTGACTCGTCCCATTGTGCAATGTGTTCCATTACTTGACTGAGCACATAGGTTTCGCGGTGAAGGAGGGCGGTATCAGCAATGTCTGGTGTATAGGGCGATGAATCCAGACACATCTTATAGTCGCTCAGGACATAACCTGGTGTTCGCAACGTTGGGTTTTGCTCTGTCATGATACCTCCGCAAGTGTTGCTGCCAAACCAGAGCAACTCTAACTTGATGCCAGCCGATTCGACCATATCCAGAAGGAAGTCAAGACGAGTCCAGTCGAAGACATCTTTCGTAGGCTCCACGTGAACCCACGGCAAAGGAATACTGACGGTATTGAAGTTGTCTTCGACCAATTGTTGGAATACATTGCGTACTTGCTGCTCATTCCATCCGTTGAGTCGTATGAGTTTATCTACACGATACTGAATGCTGGTCATATAGAAGGGCTTCCCGTCAACGCGCAGTACAAACTTCTCGGCATCCGACAGCGAAGTATCAACATAGGATACGATTTGCTGCTGGGCTTTAAGAGCAGTCGCGGGGTGAAGTCCTGCGACTGCTAATAGGAGTAGGATAAAACTCTTTCTCATGACATGATGAGTTACTTAATGAAGACCTTGCGCGTGACGACGGTCTTGCCGTCGGTGAGGCGCAGGATGTTGATGCCCCGGCGCACGGCGGACAACTGCTTGCCGTCGGTGGTGAAGACGGAGAGCGTGTAGCCCTCGGGCAGGTCGGCCATGAGGCCACGGATGGCGGTGATGATGCTCTTGAAGAGCAGCACGTCGCGGCGCATCAGTTTGGCAGCGCGGTCAATGTCGTCCTGGTCCGTCGAATAGAGGTACGGCGAGTTCTTCGCGAGCGAGGCCTTCAGGTATTCGTAGTCCTCCTCCTCGC
>JAFSXQ010000098.1 GCA_017444005.1 Bacteroidaceae bacterium
CCCTCGGCCTACAGCACCATGACGCTGCAGCGCGACCGCACGCTGGGCTTCTTCTACGAGGAAGAGACCCACTGCAGCAGCAAGGGCGGCGGCTACACGATGATGTATCGCAACCTCCGGCTGGAGGACATCACCGACGGCCAGTACCGCATGCGTAAATAGGCGTTCTCGCCCCCGGTCGCAACTCTTGGAAGTGCTGGTTTATTCCCCTGCGAGCACCGGCCACAACTCTTGGAAGCGCCGGCGAACCTCCGCCTCGTCATCGATGATTTGGCGCAGGCGTTCCAATCGCTGTGCGTTGGGCGAATGCGGGAACCACAGGTGCAGGTAGCCCTGCCGGCCGTACTTCTCCCGCAGGTGCTGCAGGGTGCGCCGGTAGTGCTCGTCGACCGATAGGGTGGGGTAGTGTTCGAGCCCGAATTGGATGGTGCGGCGGATGATGACCGCCGGGTCGATGAAGCGGTCGGCCTCGGCCACGATGCGACCGTAGATGGTGCGTGGAGGCCGTTTTGCCGAAGCGCGATGGTCCTCGGTCGCATCGGCCATCACTTCGATTTGTTCCTCGCTGAACCATTGGCGCAACCGCTGATCGGCACGCAGGATGCGGGCCGATGCCTCGTGGTGCAGTTCGCGTCCTTCCACGAGTCCTGTGTCGTGGTAGGCGGCAATGGTGTACACCATCGCAGAGTCCACGTCCAACTGTTCGGCCAATTGCATACTCTGGTGGATGACCATCAGGGCGTGGTCGCGCTGGTGTGCCGCGTCGAAGTGGTCGTATCGGGGCAGGATTTCTCCCTCGATGTATTCCTTCAGTTCACTGTTCATGTGTTCTGGCTTTCTGCTTATCGAAGCCAAAGTTACGAAAACTTTCGCAAATTCTCCAATTCTTGACGAGAACATGTCTGATATTCCTCATTTTTTTGTCTTCGCGCTTGCATCGTTCGTTGCTTTGCCGTATCTTTGCATGCGTATAACTCAAAAATCTCTGTATGCCATGAATCTGAAACGCATCGTTCTATTTCTCATTTTCTCATGCTCTCATTTCCTCATTTCCACCTATGCCCAATACGAGGAGGTGAAGAAGACCGCCACTGGCAACAACCGGCCCTATGCCGAAATCCCCATATTGGAGGAATCCCAGGTGGCTCATGTCCCCTCTTTTGGAGAGGGTAGGGGGAGGTTGCTCTTCAACTTCGACTGGCGCTATGCCTTCGGACCTCACGAGGGAGCCGAACGGCCCGGGTTCGACGACTCCGGGTGGCGACGCCTCGACCTGCCCCACGACTTTCAGTTCGAACAGCCGTGGGTGGAGGAGGCCGGCGGTGCGCGCGGCTTCAAGGAGTGCAACATCGAGGCCTGGTATCGCAAGACGTTCCGTGCCGAGGAGTCGTGGCAAGGGCTGCAGGTGCTGCTCGACTTCGGCGGCCTGATGTACTACGGCGACGTCTACGTCAACGGCACGAAGGTGGCCTCCAGCGAATACGGCTACCTCGGTTTCGAGACAGACATCTCGAAGCACCTCCGCTACGGCCAGGACAACCTGGTGGCCGTCTATGCCAACACGGGCAAGCCCAAGGCCAGCCGCTGGTACACGGGCGGCGGCCTCTTCCGCGATGTCTACCTCCGCTTGCAGAATCCCACCCACATCGGGCGGCACGGAATCTACGTCAGCACCCCCGCCGTGACGGCCGCAGAGGCTACGGTGCAGGTGCAGGTGGACGTGGCCGGATTCCCCCACGGCTCCGCTCCTCAGCCTAAGACCCTCGTCAGCGCCACGCTGAAGGACCGCGACGGCCGCGTGCTCGGCACTTCCCAGGCCGAGGTGCCCACACTGACGAAGCACAGCCACGACGAAATCCCCCTGCCGCCCATCACGCTTTCACGCCCCACGTTCTGGGACATTGACAACCCCTATCTATATTATATAGATGTAGACCTCACGGTCGACGGCCTGCTCGTCGACCATCAGACGGAGCGCTTCGGCGTGCGCACCATCGAGTACGGCCCCAAGTTCGGCTTCAGACTCAACGGCCGCAAGGTCTTCCTCAAGGGTATGGCCAACCACCACGACATGGGTGCCCTGGGCGTGGCCGCCTTCGACGATGCCATCCGTCGCCAGATGCGCCTGATGAAGCAGTTCGGCTATAACGCCCTGCGCTGCTCCCACAATCCCTATAGCGAGAGCCTCACCCGCATAGCCGACGAGGAGGGTCTGCTCATCGTGGACGAACTCATCGACAAGTGGTCGGACGACGAATACTGGGGCGGCCGCAAACCCTTCTCGCAACTGTGGCCCGAACTCATCCACGAGTGGGTGACGCGCGACCGCAACAGCCCCAGCGTCGTCCTCTGGAGCCTGGGCAACGAACTGCAGATTCGCGACCACTGGTCGGGCTACAAGACCAACGACTGGGGCATCACCACCTACCGCCTCTTCGACGTCATGGTGAAGCGCTACGACCGGACGCGCCCCACCACCGTCGCCCAGTTCCCCGCCCGCGCCGGAGCCATCCGCGAGGAGAAGGAGTTCAAGACCTACATGGCACCGCCCGAACTGGCCGTGGCCACCGAGGTCAGTTCGTTCAACTACCAGTGGGACTGCTACCCGCGCTACTTCGAGTACGCCCCCGACATGATACTCTTCCAGAGCGAGGCCGTGACGAACCAGATGCAGGCCCCCTTCTACGGCATGGACCGCCAGCGCACCGTGGGCTTGGCCTACTGGGGCGCCATTGAATACTGGGGCGAGTCGAACAAATGGCCCAAGAAGGGCTGGAACTTCTCCTTCTTCCGCCACACGCTTTGGCCCAACCCCCAGGCCTGGCTCATCCGGGGTGCCTTCCGGCCGGAGGAACCCGTGGTGCGCATCGGCGTGCTGACGGGCAGCGAGTCGCTGGGTTGGAACGCCATCAACGTCGGGCAGAAGACCTACACTGAGTTCTGGAACTGTAAGGAAGACTCCAAGCAGCAAGTCACCACCTTCACCAATGCCGAGGAAGTGGAACTCGTCATAAATGGTAAATGGGTAAATGGCCGAATGGTAAGTGGCGAGAGCCTTGGCCGCCAGCGAAGCGACACTACCGACGTCTTTAAGCGTGGCATCATCAAGTGGGACAAAGTTCCCTACGGCAAGGGAGGTTCCCTTACGGCTATCGCCTACAACGGCGGCCGAGAAGTGGCCCGCCACCAGATAGAAACCGCCGGAAAGGCCGTGCACCTCGTCATCGAGCCGGAGGAAACGGTAAATGGCCAAACGACGAATGGCATGGGACTTCGCTACCTGACCGTCCGCGCCGTCGACAAGCAGGGCCGCACCGTGCCCACCTTCGACGAGGAACTGACCGTCACGGTCGAGGGCACCGGCCTCTCCCTGCTGGCTATCGACAATGGCGACCATTACACCGACTACCTCTTCCACGGCGTCCGCACGAAGCGCATGCTTCAGGGCCAGATGCAGGTCATCCTGCGCACCACGCGGCAGCCCGGCAAGGTGACCCTC